>CALBZH010000120.1 GCA_937889795.1 uncultured Syntrophobacteraceae bacterium
GATGCGAATCGCCGCCCCGGTTTTGTTGAGCAGCATGGTCAGGCGGAGAGGATGTCTAACGGGCGTAGGTTTTGACGCCCTCGTCGTAGAGGTCACCGCCCACCGTGTCATTGGCAACGATGACCGGGAAGTTCTTGACTTCCAGCCTGCGGATCGCTTCGGGACCCAGCTCAGGATAGGCAATGACTTCGGCCGTGAGAATCGACTTGGACATGAGTGCCCCGGCACCGCCAATGGCGGCGAAATAGACGGCCTTGTGAGTCGTCATGGCGTCTTTCACGGCCTGATTGCGAGCGCCCTTGCCGATCATCCCCTTGAGGCCCAGGGAAATGAGCTTCGGCGCATAGGCATCCATTCGGTAACTGGTGGTTGGACCAGCGGCGCCAACTGCCTGGCCGGGCTTCGGGGGGGATGGACCCACGTAGTAGATAACCTGCCCCTCGAGCTCGAAAGGAAGCTTTTCGCCAGCCTCGATGAGTTGAATCAAACGCTTATGGGCCGCATCACGCGCCGTGTAGACAATGCCGTTCAAGAGAACTTGGTCGCCGATGCGAAGTTTTTCCACGTCTTCCACTTTCAGGGGCGTGGTCAAGCGGATCGCCTCTTCCATGTCGCTTCCCCTTTCTCAAAGCTCGATTTCCTTGTGCCGTGCCGCATGGCACTGAATGTTCACACCCACCGGCAAGCTGGCAATATGACAGGGCATCATCCTAATGTGCACGGCCAGGGAGGTGGTCCGCCCCCCGAGCCCCTGCGGGCCGATGCCCAGCCGGTTGATTTCCTCCAGCCAATCCTTCTCGAGGGCCGCCAGCTCCGGATCGGGATTGACGCTTCCGAGCTCCCGCAGGAGGGCCTTCTTGGCGAGCAGGGCCGCAACCTCGAAGGTGCCCCCGATCCCCACGCCGATGATCGTGGGAGGACACGGGTTCGATCCCATCTCCTTCACGCGCTGGATGACATAGTCTTTGATCCCCTGAATGCCCACGGCCGGAGTCAGCATCATGACCCGGCTCATGTTCTCACTGCCGCCGCCCTTGGGAGCCAGCGTGAGCTTGAAGACCTCACCCGGCACGAGCTCCACGTGGATGATGGCCGGCGTGTTGTCCCCCGTATTCTGTCTCGTGAACGGATGGCACACGCTCTTGCGCAGGTATCCTTCCTGATAGCCCTGCCGCACACCCTCCTCGATGGCATCTGTGAGCGACCCGCCCATGATGTGGACTTCCTGCCCGAGCTCGACGAACACCACCGCAAAGCCCGTGTCCTGGCACATGGGAATCTTCTCATCGCGGGAAATCTGGGCATTGACCATCAAGTGCTTCAGGATGTCGCGTCCGGTGGGGGATTCCTCCTTTTCGAGTGCTTGTTGGAAGGCGTCCAAGACGTCCTGCCCAAGCTCCGTGTTGGCACGGATGCACAGGTCCTTGACCGCTTGTGCGATCACGTCGACATGGATTTCTCTCATGATGGCTCATACTCCTTTCTATTCCGTTGATCGAGGCCGACATGCCGAGCGCGGCGCGCGGTGATGAGCGTTGCACAGGACCTCTCGTTCAGCTGCGGTCTTTACAATGTGTGAATCGGGCTGTCAAACCAATATTGGCCGTGGATGCGTGTAGAGTGCCGGATCGAAAATTGACGGCGAGGAGACGGGAAAGGGGCTGTAGGGGGTCACGCTTCTTGCCGCGAATCCAGCGCCTTTCGAACGGCTTTCAGCAGGTCGGATATGATGACCGGCTTGAGAAGGCAATCATGAATCCCTGACTCCTTCGCCTTTTCCCAGGCAGCATCCTCGGTAAAACCGGTTATCAGCAGGATCGGCATGTCCCTGCGCAGCTGCCTGATTCCGTGCGCTAGCTCCAGCCCGGTCAGATGCGGCATGGTGAGGTCGGTGATGACGAGATCGAATTGCTGGGAGTGGCTGCGGAAAGATTCCAACGCCTCCCTGCTGCCATTGAAAGCGGTCACACAATACCCAAACTGCTCCAACGCCAGGGTCGTGAAATCAGTCAGCTGCCTTTCATCATCAACCAACAGGATCCGTTCGCTTCCCGACAGGGAGCACGTTTCCTCCGCGGCTTCCTGGGCCGCGACGGCGGCATGGCGAGGAAAGTAAACCTGAAAGGTCGTTCCCTTGCCGAGGCTGCTTTCCACCCCAATCGCCCCTCCCAGGCTTTTCACGATGCCGTGTACCACCGACAGTCCCAGACCGGTTCCTTTTCCAGGCTGCTTGGTGGTGAAGAAGGGGTCAAAAATGCGCTCCAGGACAGCAGGCGTCATGCCATAGCCGGTATCGCTCACCGTGGTCCGAATGTAGCTCCCCACCTTCAGGTCGGGATGACTGTCAGCCATACGGCTGTCGATTTGGACCGACTCGACCTTAATCTCCAGGACACCCCGTTGGCCTTCCATGGATTGATACGCATTGGTGCAGAGATTGAGCAGCACCTGGTGGATTTGAACGGGATCCGCCATGACGATTGCGCCCGGGGCATCAAGGAATGATTGGATTTCGACCGTGGACGGGATACTCGCCCTCAGAAACCGGAGAACCTCCTCGATGATCATGCAAATCTCGACCGGCTTTCTCATTTGCTCGGTTTGGCGGCTGAAGGTCAAAATCTGATTCACCAATTGCTTAGCCCGCTCCCCTGCCCTAAGGATTTCATTGAGGTGGGAGAGCGTCTGCCCCTGTTGCGGAGCTTTGTGCAAATGCATGTAGACCAGCTCCGCATAGCCGATCATGGCCGAAAGGATGTTGTTGAAATCGTGCGCGATGCCGCCGGCAAGCGTGCCGATCGCTTCCATCTTAAGCGCCTGGTTCAGCTGCATCTCCAGCTTCCGGCGCATCTCCTCTCCCTGTTTGCGCTCGGTAATGTCGAAGATGAATCCGCTCACATACTCAACCTGGCCGCTCTCGCCACAAACGATGCGGCCCCTGCCCTGGACCCAAAGGATCTTCTCGTCTCGAGTCACGATGCGATATTCGCGGACGTAAGACCGGTCTCCTTTCAGCGCCCGCTGAAACGCACCGCGATAGTCCTCGATATCCTCCGAAAAAATGATGTCGGTCCATTTGAGGCGGCCGGAATTGAAATCCTCAAATGCGTAGCCAGTCAGAGCCTCAATCTTCTCATCGAAGAATTCGATGACACCGTCGGCATAGCCTTTGAACGTAATGGCGGGAATGGTTCCAATGAGGAGCCGATACTTTTCTTCGCTGACGCGGAGCGCTTCTTCGGCATTTCTTCTCTGAAGAATGCTCCACAGGTCGGACATGAGCAGGGTAAGCTGCCGCACGTCGGATTCACCATAGTCGCTGGGCTTGTTCCCCACCCCCACGAGGATGACGATACGATCGCCATCGAAAACAGGGACGTTCATGTGTCGTTGAACGCTGACATGGCCCTCGGGATAGCCCTTCTTCCAAACGCTCGCGGCACTGTAATCATTGGTGATAACGGGTTGGCGTTGGCGCAAAGCCTCGCCCCATAGGCCGGTGTCGGCAACCGTGAAATCATGCGTCAGGCCGACAACACCGCACTGCTCCACGGCACTCTTCGACCAGGCATGCATGGTAAGGACGCTCTCATCCGCGTTCAGGAGCGCAAAGTAGCCAACCTTGCTCCCGGTCAAGCGGGTCCCTTCCTCGATGGCGAACTCGCAAATCTCATGAAGGGGTGCCTTGGTCATTTGGTTCAAGCGGAGCAGCGTCTTCAGCCGCATCTCGTTGAGCTTGAGCTCTTCTTCGGCGTGCTTACGCTCGGTAATGTCCTGGATAACCGCCTGCTTGGACATGCTGCCGTCGGGGTGAGCAATGGGCACATAGACCACATCGTACCAGCGATTGTCTTTGGGGCTCCGCAATTCTCTCCGAACTGTCTCCCCGCCAAACACGCGCTCGTTCTCGCACCAGGGACAGACGTTTTCCAGGTCATACAGCACTTTGTGGCATTTCTCCCCGACGGGGTTGCGCCCGATGCGCTGCGCCAGCTTGTCGTTCATGAATTCAAGGCGGTAATCCTGGGAGCAGATGTAGATGAAGCCATCGAATGCGGAGACGATGGCTCGGTAGCGGGACTCGCTGTCTCGAAGGGCCTGCTCGGTTTCTCTTCGGGCCGTTATGTCGAGCGCGGTGAACACAACCCCCGCGGAAAGGTCGGCAGGATCGATGGGAGAAGTGCTGAAGAAGACATCGATCAGCTCACCGTCTTTCCGCTGCCAACGGGTGACGGTGGCCCCACTTCCCGTGATGCTCAAGGAATCATAGCAAACTCTTCCAACTCGGGCATATTCCTCATCGGTGACATACAGCAAACGCACGGTCTGCTGGCGCAGCTCCTCGTTGCGATAGCCGACCATTCGGGTGAAGTGATCGTTCGTCAGAGCAAGGACACGGTTGTAGGTAACCCCAATGCCAATGGGGGCCGACCGAAAGATGCTCTTCAGAAGCCCCTCGCTTTGCTTCAGTGCTTGCTCGGCGTGCTTCTGGTCCGTGATGTCGTGAATCACTCCGCTGATATGATCGATTCGGCCCTCGGGTGATCTGAAAATCTGCCCGCGGACCTGTACCCACAGCGTCTCCCCATTGGCTTTGTACAACCGGTACTCATCCTCGTAGGATTGCGTGGTCTTGAGCCCCTTGAGGACACTTTGCTTCATCTTTTCGACGTCTTCCGGCACCACCAGGTCAGTCCACCTGAGAAGGCGCCGGTCAAATTGCTCCTTGGGATACCCGGTCAGCTGCTCAATCTTGCGATCGTAGAAATCCACACTCCAATCCGAATATCCCCGGAACACCACCTCGGGAATCTGGTTCACGATGAGCCGGTACTTGGATTCACTTTCCTTGAGCGCTGCTTCGGCACGAAATCTTTCGGACATCTGCAGGGAGATGTTTTCGATCGTCGCGTTGGTAATCTTCTTGAGCAAGTCCAGGAGCTCGACCGACGACCGGCCCGCAACGCGCGCGGCAAGGTCTCCAGTCGACACCCGGTGCAGGACATCGAAGTGCTCGGCCAGTCCGATGGCAAACTCATGGGAGAGGTCGACGATTTCCCCAAGGTTTTCCGCCGTCACGTTCACCATGTGCTTGAGCTTCGTGATGACTTCAAGGCTCGAGTCTTCGCCGATCCGAACGGAGGGATTCCCGGAAGCAATGGCATTCAGAGCTTCAAAGACCTCTGAGAGCCCAATGGCCATCTCCAGGGTGGTCGATTCCAGCTCTCGGTCGCGTGCCTCGACGGTCTCCCTGAGCCCCTTCAACTGCGTGCTGATCTGCATGCAGGTTTCTTTCAGGGCCTCCTGGTCGACATTCTCGTGAAAGTACCGGCACTCGAGACATTGCTCGAGCTTTCCCAAACCACTCGAGGATTCCTCCTCCCGACAGAGGGTCCCCGGAATCAACCAGCACTTGTCGCGACTCCCGAAAGCAGGGCAGTCTTTTCGGGTACAGTTGAAGAGCTCAAAGCACGCGCCTCTCTCCGCCATGGAAATGCAACCTCCCCTAAAACAGGATCTGAATCCTCTTACAATCTTGACCTTCATGCTGGACCGAAAGCAAGACTTTGTGGAGGCGCTCACACCACGTTCGAATGTCCTTCTCGAACGTCGGACAGTCTCCAAGCACTTCCAAAATGTCCCCCGGTTTCATGTCAGGCGCCCTGACGGCAACTTTCAACACAGGTTGTGGACATTTCATCCCAAGGGTATCCAAGATCACCACGGCCATCGTCTAGGCTCTCCTTCTCAGCCGCTGCTCAGCGGCGGATGGTCTTAATCAACCGTTTCTCATGGTCATAGATGTGGATGGGCATGGAGCTGCCCTCGCCCGCAGCATGAACCGCGCAAGCCAGGCAAGGGTCATAAGCCCTAAAGGCCATCTCCACCCCGTTAGTCAGTCCCTCGCTGACTTCTCCTGCTCGGATATACTTGCGGGCCGCCCGGGTAATCGAGTGCGACAGTGCGGCCAGGTTGTTTTGAGTAGCTACGAGGAGGTTCAATGCGCGGATCACCCCCCTTTCGTCGCTCCAGTAATGATGAATCAGGGTACCTCGAGGCGCTTCGCATGCCCCGACCCCTTCGTCACGGATCCCGTCGGTAAGATTTCTGACATGAGAATCCGTGAGCGCCGTCCTGCCCGCGATCGCCAGCATCCTCTCCCCGGCATGGAGAAGCTCGATCAACCGGGCCCAGTGATACGCATAGAGATTGTGAGCGGGCTTCCCCCCCAGATAGTCGAACATCCGTTCAGACTCTCGTTGAGCCAGCGGGGTCGAAAGACCGTCGGCCACGTTCAATCGAGCCAAAGGGCCGACTCGGTACACAATCCGGTCCCTCCCCGAAGCCTCCGACTGGGCTCCGGGCGTCTTGAAATACAATGGCTTTCCATAGCTCTCGGGAGTGACGGTCTCCGTCAGGTAGCGCTGGTAGTCCTGGGGAGAGAATCGAACGGCTTCATTCCCCTCCGTGTCCACTACGCGAAGGTCGCCTTGGCAAAAGCTTAGCCTGCCGTGCGCATCTACTGTCCCCAGGTAATAAGTGGGATCGGAAAAAACGGGATCAAAGATGAGATCCGAAAAGCGCCGATCCCGCAAAACCAGCTCCATGAAGAGATCCAACGTCTTGCGGGCGAGCACCACCGCTTCCACCGCAACGGCCCGAATCTGCTCGCGATCCTCCTGCCTCACGGACCGTGCCACCCCTCCCGGAAGTCCATAGACAGGGAAGAGTGAGCTCCCCCCAAGCAGGTCATGGATGCCGCGCACCCTCCTTCGGAGGGTCATGAGGTGGCGACCGTGCTCGCTCCCAATCCGCTCGAGCACTCCAAAGAGGTTGCGTTCCTCTTTTGGCGCCGAGTCGCGCACCAGAAAGTCAGGCCCCCCCAGGAAGTAAAAATGGAGGCAGTGGTCTTCGACGATGAACGCGCAATAGAGCAGCTCCCGAATCAGAAGGGCCGCTTCGGGAGGGTCGACCTGGAAAAGATCGTCCAGCGCTTGGACAGAGGCAGTATGATGGGCGGTCGGGCACACGCCGCAAATCTTCTGAATGAGCCGCGGCATCTCTTCGGCGGCGCGCCCTCGGCAGAACCGTTCGAACCCGCGCAAGTCCGGTGTCTGCAAGGTGGCGCGGTCCACTTCGCCCGCATCATCGAGCAGGATCTCGATTCGACCGTGTCCTTCCAAGCGCGTGATCGGATCGATGGTGACTCGCCGGCCCATCATCAGGCTCCTCTTTCTTTTCGTCTGAGCACCGAAGCGGCCAGGCCGTACTGGGAAACAAGTCCAACCAGGTCGGGAATCGTATCCGCCACCTCGCCGGCTTCCCTGGCTTCCTCGGCATGCATCAAGGCAGCCAGGAAAGCGACCGCCTTGGCGCTCTGATCGAGCACGCCGTCCAGGGACCCGAAACAACCCCGGCAAGGCATGTTGCCCCGAATGCAACGGGCGTTGCACCCGCCACGGGTGACCGGCCCCATGCAGACGAAGTGCTGGGTGAGAAAGCACGTCTCTGAATCCCACGCTTCTTCGTGCAATCGTTTGAATCGTTTGATCGCTATGCCTTCCTCCAGGGTGGGTCGGCGCGGACAGCTGTCACAGAGCGCTTTGCTGTCGCCCAGTATACTGCTTGGTGACGGCATGGACCCGTCCAGCAGTGACCGGAGTGCGCTTTCTACCAATTCCGGGGTGGGCGGGCAACCGGGCAAAACGTAATCGACCGGCACGAGCCGATTCAGCGGGAGAACAGGATGATGCAAGTGCGTCAGCTCCATTTCGCCCGGCAGGGGACCGGAGCCCACCCCAGGGATCAGCAACCCCGGGTTTTCCACGGTGGGCAGATCCACGTAGATCGTCTGCAGCAGCTCCGCATCGCTGTGGAGATTGCCCAAGCCGACCACGCCGCCGGTGTGAGCACAACTGCCGTGAGCGATCAGGATCTTGGATTTCTTCCGGAAGAGTATTGCCAGCCGGGCCTGTTCTTCCGTCCTGATGGCACCGTTGATCAGGGTCGCGAGGAGCTCCCCGTCCTCGAGCCGGGTGATGACCTCGAATTTGTGATCCAGTGCGATGGGCCAAAAGACGATGTCGATCCGGTCTGCCAGATCGAGAAGCGCCTCCCCCAAATCGAGGACGGACTCCTCGCAGCCACCGCAGCTCGCACACCAGTAGAAAGCGATTTTCGGTTTGGTCATGGATCCAAGTCCCCGCACCATGAGACCGGTCATGGACCTGCCTACAGGGCGGCAAGCGGTCCCTTCACCCGGACGTCTTCCACCATGCCGCAAAAGAGGCTCAAGAGCTTCTCTCCGTCTCCCGCCCCCACCCAATCCTGCCGAATCCTAGTCGTGTCAATGCCCATCTCTTGGAGGAGCCTCCGCACCAGAGCAAACCGCTTCAACGCCTGGAGGTTGCCTGACTTGTAATGGCAATTCCCCTTCGGACAACCGACAATGATCACTCCGTCGGCGCCCCGCTCCAGGGCAGCCAGGACCCACTGCGGATCGACACGGCCACTGCACGGCACGCGAACGATCTTGATCGCCGCGGGGTATGGCTGTCGTGCTTTGCCGACTTCATCGGCAGCCCGATAGGAGCACCACGTGCACAGAAAAGCGATGATCCTGGGCTCAAACGATTCGGGTGTCAAACAGGGTCCTCTCTTGTTGCTCCGAAGCCATTCATCTCCAATCACTCGCCGGGATCGATCAAGAATCGCCGAGAAGCCCCTCCATCTCCGCCGTCACCTGCTCATCGGTGTAGTGGCGAAAGCAGATTGCGCCGCTGGGACACGTCACCGCGCACGACCCGCAGCCGGAGCACAGGACTGCGTTAACGACGGGGGGAGCATCCGACGCCGAAGCGTCAATGGCTGACGAGGAGCACACCGCCCGGCAAAGCCCGCAACAGGAGCATCGCTCCGGCAGGATTGCAGCGATCACCGGCTGTAGCGGCAAGGTCTCTCCCGGGATGAGCCGAGCAAGGATTTTACCGGCTGCCGCCTGGCCCTGTGCCACCGCGGTGGGAATGTCCCCGGGCGCCAGAGCGCAGCCCGCAAGGAGGATTCCTTCGCGACTGGCCTCAAGCGGATCGCTCTGTGGATGCGCGGCCAAGAAGAAGCCGTCGTCGTCCCGTTGGATGTCAAACCGGCGGGCCAGATCGGCCCCATCATGCCCCCCTTCCAGGGCCGTCATCAGGACCACCAGGTCCGTTTCCAGAATCCGCTCGGCGCCCTGGGCAT
>CALBZH010000121.1 GCA_937889795.1 uncultured Syntrophobacteraceae bacterium
CTTCGATCACCTGGTCCCGTTCTGCGTGGATGTAAATTTCCTCCTGGCCCTTCTTGTCTTCGAAGCGGATCTCGTTGAACCCCCCGCCCCCGATCGTCGAATCCGACTTGATCGTGCTTTGTGTCTTCTTGTCCGGCAGTTTGACCGGCGGCTCATTGGTCTTGTGGTAGAGGCAGCCGATGACGACGGGCCTGTCCGGGTTTCCCTCGTGAAAGGCCACGATCACTTCCTGGTCGATGCGCGGGATGAACAGGGCTCCCCATTGGGCCGACGCCCAAAGCTGTCCCACGCGGATCCAGCACGAGCTGTTCTCATCCTTTTTCCCCTTGCGGTCCCAGTGGAACTGGACCTTGATGCGCCCCAGGTCGTCCGTGTAGATCTCCTCTCCCTGCGGGCCGACCACGACGGCCGTCTGGGTGCCGTGGACCACCGGTCTCGGTGTGCGTCGTTCCGGACGATACTTCACGTCGATCGGGATGCACTCAAAACGATTGGAGTAGGCGAGGTCACTGCTCCCCCCGACCATCCCCACTCCGGGGTAGTTCACTCCCTGGTTGGCCTGGTGCTCGAGCGTGGTCAGCGCATACCCTTTGTTGTTCAGCTCATCGCGATAGTAGTCCTGGAGCGTGAAGCGGTATCCCGTCGTGAAAGCCCGACATTCGCTCGTTCCAACCAGCGTCGTGATCCGGGTTTCCTCCTCCTCCATCCGGATCGTGGTGAAATGCTCCCCTTGGCCCTTGTTGGTGTACAGGCCAGGGAAATCGTAGATCTCACGCGGCTTGGAGCCCTGCCCCTGCCGGCTCGAGACGTTGGCTTTGAGGTCCGTGTTGGGCATCTTGTAGTTGTAGTCGTTCAACGTGTACTGGTTGGCCTGGACTTGCTGGATCTTCTGGAACCCCGTGATGACGTCCTCTCGGAGCTGAGCGCTTCCGCTGATCTGGTAGCGGGCTTTGTCCTGTTTCGGACACGGCTTGTGCTCAGACGGGTCATCCGCCAGAACGAGCGTGTGCTTGCCCTGCTCGTGCTCGAAGAAGTAGAAGATGCCTTCCTCCTCCATGAGCCGCGAGACGAAGGCGAAATCCGTCTCCCTGAACTGGACGCAGTACTCCCGCTTTTCGTAGTTTCCGTGCAGCTGCAGCTTGAAATCCTGAAAGCCGCGGTCGGTGAAGACTTTCTCGATGATGTCCGGCGCCTTCATTTCCTGAAAAATGCGGATGTCGGCACAATGAGTCAGCATCCATAGCCAGGGCACAACGGTGGCGGCGTAGGTGGAATACCGGGGATCGCTGCCCCGTTCCTCGCCGCCCCTGCCTTGGGAGAACCGGGAGACGATGCCGTTCCAGTACCGCTTGGAGCCGTCCGGGAGGAAAATAGAGGCCGTCACGTTTTTGCCGACGATGCTCTCGAACGAGATGTTGTGGTTCTCGGAAATAAAGCTCAGCTCAAACTCGAACAGGTGGGACATGCTTTCTTTGCCCTGAAAGGAGGTCAGGAGCAGCACGTCCCGTCCGAGCGGCGTGTCGGCGGCGATCAATCGGTTCTCTTGAGTCAGACGCATGGGAATAGCCTCTTTCTTTTGCTCAGCCCTTGACGCTGAAAACAAACCCGGTTTCGCCCAACCCGGCATGGACTTCCTGGAGCCGCTCGCCGGCAGCCATGCGCGTGAGCAGCTCCTGGGAAAGATCCGGGAGCAGGGTGTGTGTGAGGATATGGTCCACGTTGCGTGCTCCGCTGTCGACCTCGGTGCAGCGTGAGGCGACGGATTCGATCAGTGCATCGTCGTAGCGGAACACGATGTTGCGGTTCTCCATCATGCGCCTGGCGATCCGGTTGAGCTTGAGCTTGACGATGAGCCGCATGTTCGTGTCCGTGATCGGAAAATACGGGACCACGATGAGCCGCCCGAGGAATGCCGGCTTGAAGTGCTTGACCAGCTCCGGCCGCAGCATGGCTCCCAGCGACGGGGCATCGGGCATGGTCTCCTCATCCGCGCACACCTTCATGATGAGGTCCGTCCCGAGGTTGGACGTCAGCAGAATGAGGGTGTTCTTGAAGTCGATCCGTCGTCCTTCCCCATCTTCGAGCGAGCCCTTGTCGAAAACCTGGTAAAAGAGCTCCATGACGTCGGGGTGCGCCTTCTCGACCTCATCAAGCAGAACCACGCTGTACGGGCGCCTGCGGACGGCCTCGGTAAGCACCCCGCCTTCGCCGTAACCCACATAGCCGGGCGGTGATCCTTTGAGGCCCGATACCGTGTGGGCTTCCTGGTATTCCGACATGTTGATGGTGATGACGTTCTCTTCACCGCCGTACATCAGCTCGGACAAGGCCAACGCTGTTTCTGTCTTGCCGACGCCGCTCGGGCCGACCAGAAGGAAGACGCCCGTCGGTTTGGACGGGTCCTCGATCCCTGCGTGGGCGGTTCGGATGCGTTGAGCGATCGCGGCAAGCGCGTGGGCCTGGCCGATGATCCGCTGACCGAGCAGCTGTTCGAGCCTGAGCACTGTTTCGATTTCATCCGTCAGCATCCGTCCCGTCGGAATACCGGTCCAGCCTGAGATGACCTCGCTCACAATCTGCCCATCGACATCGATTTGCACGAGGGGTGCTTTTTCCTGTAGCGCGGCCAGCTCGGCTTCGACCCGCTTGTGCTCTTCCTGCTTCTCTGCCAAAGCCGCCGCATCGACCGTTTCCTGCTCGTTCAGGGCATGGATTTCCTGCCTCAATCCAAGGATCTTCCGGGCGGCTTCCATTTCCTGCTGCCACCGCGCGTTCAGCTGATCGAGGCGACCTTGCGTCTCCACCTTCTCCTGCTCCAGCAGGGCAATCCGCTCGGCATGCTCCCGACCGACGAGGGTCTCCCGTTGCAGGATCGTGATCTCTCGCTCGATCTGCGCAATTCGCCGCGTGGCTTCTTCGACTGCCGGGGGGCTCGTGTTGAGCCCGATGGCGACGCGTGCGCAGGCGGTGTCGAGAACGCTCACGGACTTGTCCGGAAGCTGCCTGGCCGTGATGTAACGACGCGACAGTCGCACCGAATCGACCAGCGCTTCGTCCGTGATCATGACTTGGTGATGCTTTTCGAGGAAGGGTGCGATGCCGCGCATCATGACGAGCGCGCTCACTTCGTCCGGCTCCTCCACCTTGACCACCTGGAACCGCCTGGCGAGCGCCGCATCCTTTTCGAAATACTTCTTGTATTCCGACCAGGTGGTCGCCGCAATGGTCCGCAGCTCGCCCCGGGCGAGAGCCGGCTTAAGGAGATTGGCAGCATCTCCCGACCCGGCTGCACCGCCTGCCCCGATCAGGGTATGCGCTTCGTCGATGAACAGGATGATGGGGATGGGGGAGGCCTTGACCTCCTGGATGACCGACTTCAACCGGTTTTCGAATTCGCCTTTGATGCCGGCTCCCGCCTGCAGCAGCCCGAGGTCCAGGGTGTGAATGGCCACATTCAGGAGCGGTGGGGGCACATCCCCCTCGACGACCCGCAGAGCGAAGCCTTCGACGACCGCTGTCTTGCCGACTCCCGCCTCGCCCGTCAGGATGGGGTTGTTCTGACGGCGCCGAATGAGGATGTCGACCATCTGCCGGACTTCCCGGTCTCTTCCCAGCACAGGGTCGATCTCGCCTCGGCGGGCCCTGTCCGTTAGGTTGATGGTAAACTGGTCGAGGGCCTTCGTGCCTGCCGGTGCCTTCGCTGCTTCACCCGCTTCAGCGGCTCGTGCCGGTTTTCCACCGTCTGCGTCCTCCACGGATCCCTTGACCAGATCCATCAGCTGCTCGCTCAGCGTCTCGACGGAGATCTTCTTGAGCGTCTCCGCGCTGGCCGTGATCATGCGCGAGAGCTCCTCGTTTGCAAGCAGCGCGAGCACCAGATGGCCCGAACGGACGGCCTCGGCCTGAAAATCGATGGATGCGATCACCCACGCCTCCTGGATCGCCTGCGGGATTCTCGGGGAAAGGGCGGGGTTTCGGGCGTTCCCGGTCTTGAAGCCTTCCATCGTTCGGGTGAGCTCCCCCTGGAGCCTGGATTCG
>CALBZH010000122.1 GCA_937889795.1 uncultured Syntrophobacteraceae bacterium
AAAGCCTACAGCGGACTCGGTGCCGAGATCTATGCCCTCTACAAACAGGGGGCCGGCGACTGGCAAAACATGCCGGCTGTCCAGCAGCAGCTCAGGCAGGTGGAGGAGGTTGAATCGGGGATCTTTCGCGTGGATCAGGTGATTGAGGAGATCGATTCGGCTTTCAAGCGCAAGAAGGAAGAGCTGAAGGAACTCTACACGGAAAAGCGCGCCCGACTTCTGGCCGAAGAGCGAGAAGACTGATTGTCCTGCGACCCGGGCTTGCCCCGGGTCGTCGCTTTTCCTGACCAGTTCTCCGCAGCGTCACCGTTGAGCGCATTCGGACGGGTCTCCCTGGATCTTTTCGATCGCATGGGGGAGCGCCGGTACGATCACCTCCAGATTCTCGATGGCCCCCTTGGGGCTCCCCGGAAGGTTAACCACCAGCGTTGATCCGCGTATTCCCGCAATTGCCCTCGAAATCATGGCATGGGGAGTCTTTTGCAGACTCGCAGCCCGCATGGCCTCCGCCATCCCCGGAATGAGACGGTCCAGCACGGCCATTGTCGCGTCGGGAGTCACGTCGCGCGGACTCACCCCCGTGCCACCCGTTGTCAGGATCAGGGCAACCTTCCGTTTGTCAGCGCAATGTTGAAGGGCGGCGGTGACTTCCGGGATTTCATCGGCGACCACGATCCGATAGACCACCTCGTACCCCAGGGTTTCCATGCGCTCCGCAAGCGCCCTCCCCGAGCTGTCCTCCCGCTCCCCACGGGAGCCGCGGTCACTGACCGTGACGATAGCCACGGTCCTGTTGAAGGACGGTGCAGCTGAAGCAGAATCGGCCATGATCGGGTATCCTCAATGGTGCTTCTTGGATTCTCGCATGGCTGCTTGAGCAATCGCCGTGGGAACGGTCTTGCTCTTCGCCAAGGTCTTCAGGTCTCTTACCATCAGGGTTGGAACGAGCTTTGCCGAGATCGGGACAGGAGTCTTGGGGTTGCTGGCCAGCGCAAACCGAATTTGGTAGAGTTTCATCCACTCGCGGCTGTTGGCGATTCGGCGCAGTATCTCTTCGTCGATGCTCCGGGACGAGGCCATGATGGTGACCTCGCCTTCGGAAATGCGCGGATTGCTGATAATGGCATACTGGATGATCTTGCTCGGATCTCTGATGAGGACGGCACGGGCCTCTTTGTCGCCTTTCATCGCCAGCTTCACCTTTTCGACCATCTTCATCTTCATGATGGCGACGGCAAGAGAGTCCTTCTTGCCATCCCCATCGTCGTCAACGTGACCTCCCGCGCGCTCGTCCCGCATCCGCATGGCGTCCGTGAGCAGGATTTCCGTGGGCTTGTCGATGGTTGGTGCTCCCTCGTACGTCCCTACGGTCGCTTTGAACGACCCACGAACCCAGTCGACCAAGGCCAGAAAGGCTTCCTCGCCCTGAAGTGACTCCGTTTCCGCGTGGATGATGCGCCCGGAGGATACCGCGAGCAGTCCATTGCCGAGATCGGACTCGAATCGAACCAGGTAATCCAGGCCGCTCGAGCAGACAAATTGGATGAGGTCTGTAACCAAGATAGCCGCGATACGCCCTCCGAAGCCCTCGGACTGACTTTCTCCGGTGTCAGGCGGTGTCTCCCCCTCCGGGACCGCTTTGGGTGAGGCAGCGGCCTGAGAGAGATCGCCGAGCCGGATGGCTTCGATGAGCAAAAACTCCCACGGTCGATTGACCGTCACGGGGATTTCCTCTTCGGTGGAAAGAGGTGTGGCGTCAAAATCAAAGCTCCCCTTTTCCCACTGGAGAATCGCGAGGATTGCCTGCTCTCCGGCGGTGTCCCCCAAGACCGCATGAATGACCGTGCCACCCCTGACCATGATGCTGCCCTCATTCTGCCCTGAGATGACCTTGATGAGGAGGTCCGTCTTGGCAAGACAGGCTAACTGGATGAGATACTCCAGGGGTGCCTTTTCGACCGTGCCCTCAAAACCGCCTTGTGCCGGTTGGCTTCCTAGCATCATGGGATCGACCTATAAAAGAAGGGGAAGCAAGCCAGGTCGCTTCCCCTTCCGGACGCGCTGGATTGTCGGAGTACCCTATTTCTCTTCCTGCTTCGACGCCTCGATGATCTTTTCCTGAAGCTGCCCCGGTACTTCCTCAAAATGAGAGAACTTCATCGTGAACATGCCACGTCCGGCGGTCATGGCTCGCAGCTCGGGGGCGTACTTGAGCACTTCAGCCTGAGGAACATTGGCCCGAACGATCTGTTTTCTGCCTTTGGAGTCCATGCCCAGCACCCGTCCGCGTCTCGAGTTCAGGTCCCCGATGACGTCTCCCATGCAGTCGTCCGGGACGGTGATCTCCATGACCATGATCGGCTCGAGAAGGGTTGGCTTTGCCTCGAGAACCGCCTTCTTGAAGGCCATCGATCCGGCAATCTTGAAGGCCATTTCAGACGAATCGACCGTGTGGAACGAGCCATCGACCAAGTCCACCTTGAAGTCAACGACTTGGAAGCCGGCAACCGCGCCTTCCAGTGAGGCTTCAGCGATGCCCTTCTCAACGGCGGGGATGTACTGCTTGGGAATGACACCGCCCACAATCTTGTCGAAGAACTGGAACCCGGACCCGCGGGGCAGCGGTTCCATTTCGATCCAACAGTCCCCGTATTGCCCACGTCCTCCGGACTGCTTCTTGTATTTGCCCTGGATGCGCGCCTTTCCCTTGATGGTTTCCTTGTAAGCCACCCTGGGCAGGCGCAGGTTGACTTCGACACCGAACTTCCGCTTCAGCTTTTCGACGGTCGCCTCGATGTGGATTTCTCCCATGCCGGAGAGGATCATTTCCTTGGTTTCGTCGTTTCGCTCCAGTTTGAGCGTGAGGTCTTCTTCCATCAGTCGAGACAGGGAAGAGAAGATCTTGTCCTCGTCGCCCTTGCTCTTGGGCTCCACGGCGAGAGAATAGACAGCAGGCGGAAGCTCCACGGCCGGGAAGACGATCACATCCTTTTCAGCGCAGAGCGAGTCTTGTGTCGTGGTTTCCTTGAGCTTGGCGACCGCGACGATATCCCCGGGTCCCGCGCTTTGCACGGGCTCCTGGTTCTTGCCTTTCAGTCGAAGCAATTGTCCGAAACGCTCTTTGGCACCTTTGGTCGAATTGTAGATGTTGGCGTCGGGGGCGAGGCTGCCGGAGTAGATGCGCATTACCGAAAGGCGGCCTGCATAAGGATCGCTGACGGTCTTGATGACCAGGGCACTGAAAGGTGCCGCTGGATCGGGCTCCCGCGATACCTCGGCGTTTCCAGCTTGGTTCTGACCCTTGACCGTGCCGTGGTCGAGAGGCGAGGGAAAATAGTCGGCGATGATGTCCAAAAGCGGCTGAACGCCGATGTTCTGTGACCCCGAGCCACAGGTGATCGGGACCAGCTTGCGGGAGACGACCGCATGCCTCAGTCCATTGAGAAGCTCTTCCTCGGTGAGCTCCCCCTCTTCGAGGTATTTCTCCAGGAGCTCGTCTTTGGACTCAGCGACTTTCTCGACCAGTTCCTCTCTATACTTCTTGATGCGATCCACCAGCTCGGCAGGTGCGTCAACCGTGTCGAGCTTGCCGCTGTCTCCCTGGGTGTAGAGGTACGCTTTTCCCGTCAAAACGTTGGCGACACCCTTGAAGCTCTCGGCGGCTCCTATGGGGATTGTAAGCGGTATGCAGTGCTTGCCGAACGCGTTTTGAATCTCATCGACGCGCGCGAAGAAGTCGGCGCGCTCCCGGTCCATCTTGCTCACAAAAATCAGTCGCGGTTGTCCAAACTCATCGGCGAACTCCCAGACCTTTTCTGTCTGCACGCGAACGCCGTCCACGGCATCGGCCAGCACCAGAACGGCATCGGCGCCCTGCATGGAGGTTTTTGTCTCCGCAATGAAGTTGAAGTCCCCGGGAGTGTCGATGACCGTCAAGGGCTGCTTATTCCACAAAAAGGTGTTAAAGGCCGTGCTGATGGTCAGCTTGCGCTTCACTTCCTCCGGTTCGTAGTCCATCACCGAGGTGTTTTCATCCACCTTCCCCAAACGTGTCGTGCTTCCCGCATCGAAAAGCATGGCCTCAGCCAAAGACGTCTTGCCCGCGCCGCCATGGGCGATGATTGCGAATGTACGAACCTTTGCGACATCCTCTTTCATCTCTTTTCCTTTCTGGGATCGGCACAGCCTGTTGGCCCTTGCCGATGGGATCGTTTGATGGATGAAGGCAATCCTCTGAAATTCCAGGAAAAATAAGAAAATGTAAAATAGGACAATGTTAAAGCCAAAGTCAAGGGATTTTGTTGATCTCTCACCATGCCAGATGAAAACCCTCGTCATGAGGGCCGGTGAAGGGGCCTCTTTTCGATGACGTCTAGATGGTGGGCGGGTTATAGTGATCCGTGTTCGATGATCAACCAG
>CALBZH010000123.1 GCA_937889795.1 uncultured Syntrophobacteraceae bacterium
AATGCCGCTATCACCACCCCGGCCAGCTGATGGCGCCGCACGTTGATGCCGATCGCCTCGCTCCTCCCGGGATTGTCCCGGATCGCCTGGAAGATCCTCCCGAACGGGGAGCCCACGATCCGATGCATGACAACCAGACACGTTCCGACGGACACGACCGTAAACAGGTAAGCGCCTCGGGCCGAGGACACGAAATCCGGGAGCACAACGCCATGGATGCCGTCCCCCCCGCCCGTAAAGGAATACCAGCGATACACCACGACCCAGACGAGAGAACCCAGGGAAATTTGGAGCATCCCAAAGTAGAGCTTCGACAGCCGCACACAGATCGCGCCGATCAAGAGTCCCAGAACCGTTGCCGCGAGGGGCGCCGCAAGGAGCGCAACCCAGAATGGCGCATGGGCCTTGGTGATCATGAGCGTGAACGCGTAAGCCCCTGTCCCGTAAAAAGCGGCATGGTGAAACTGGTACATGCCCCCATAACCAAGAACCAGGTTGAGACTGGTCGCCAGAAGTCCCGTCACCAGGATGAGCGACAGGAGATAGACGTAGAAACGCGGAAGCACGGCAGGCAATAACAACAGCAGCACAAGACCCACCAGGGCGCACAATAAAGGGACAGGGAAACGCCGCAACATCAACGCACACCCCGAGCCATTAGGGGTCTTGGCCTGCAGCCCACCCGCACACTCATCATCGTCCTGCCGTCCCTCAAGTCCCTCAAGTCCCTTAAGTCCCTTCTCTACCATGTCGCCTTAAGCAGCCCCGAAGGCCTCACCAGCAGCACGACGATCACCGCCACATAAGGAAACACGATGGCAAACTGGGGCCAGACCATCACGCCAAGGGAATCGGTGAGTCCGAAGATCAGCGATCCGAGGAGTGCTCCCCAGATATTTCCCAAGCCGCCCATGATCACGATCAAGAATGCTTCGACAATGATCGTGTGATCCATGCCCTGGGTGATGTTCTGAGTCGGCGCCACGAGAGCCCCGCCCAGACCCGCCATGAAGCAGCCGATCATGAACACCGCCGCGAAGACCCAGCTCACATTAATGCCCACGGCCCCGACCATCTCGCGATGCACGGCAGCCGCTCGAGAAATCTTGCCGATCTTGGTTTTGTTCGTCAGAAACCACAGCCCAAACGCCACCATTGGGCCGACGCAAAGCAGGAAGAGATTATAGCGGGGGAGGTGCAGGTCGGCCCAGGTAAAAGAGCCCTGGAGCTCGAACGGGAGCGAAAGGGACCGGTAGTCGGACCCCCAGACAATCTTCACCAGGTCCTGGAAGATGAGCATGATGGAAAAGGTGAAAAGCAGCAGCATGAGGTGCTCCCGATCGTAAAGGCGGCTAAGAAGCGCTCTTTCAACCAGGAGACTGATGAGAGCCACGGCGAGGGGAGCCACCAGGAGCGCCACCAAGAAGCCAACCGTGGTGCCTCCAAGAGCCGAGCTGACCGTGTACGCGACGAAGGCGCCGATCATGTACAACGATCCGTGAAAAACATTGGGGATCCGAAGAACCCCGAGCACGAGACTCAGCCCTGAGGCGACGATAAAGAGAATCGTGGTCTTGCTCAGGCCAACCAGGATCTGTTGACTGATTGCGCTAAAGGTCATTTGTACGGCAAAGCTCAAAGCCGCTCCTTATCGTTCCTCCCGCTCCGCGTCCTTACTTCTCTCGCTGCTTTTTCACGTCCTCAACACTCGGCACGACCTTCTCGGGCGGAATCTGCACAAAACCGGCCCCAACCAGGTAGGGATGATCCGGCGATTTCTTGGTAACCCCCATATACATGGGCAGCAAGACCTGATGATCGTAAGCCCGCATGGTGACGTCCCCCACGGGGCTCGGCACCGTCATCCCCTCCAGGGCGTCGACGAATTTCTCCGTGTCCACCGTTCCTGCTTTCTCGTACGCCTTTTGAATGAAGGTCGCGGCGAGGAGACCAGAGAGGCCGCCGATGTTGGGCTCCCGCTGAAAGCGAGCCATGAATTCCTTGACGAAGGCCTCGTTCTCCGGCGTGACCGGGTAGTACGAGTGATAGTTGGACGTGGCGAGGATTCCTTCGGGAGCATCGGCCCCGAGGGGCTGGACCAGGTCGGTGGCCGTGTGCATGAAGATCGGGAGCTTTTCATTGAGCGCCGTGGCTTTGATGGTCTTGAGCAACGGCACCGAATCGCGACCGCCCGTTGCCGCGATGAGGCAATCCGGCTTCGCGGGCAGGATGGCCGTGATGTACGGCGTGAAATCGGGCTCTCCGAGCTTCCACCAGGATTCGCCAAGCAGCTCGACTTCGGGCTTCAGCTTCTTGAGGCTCGCCCACACCGCGTTGGCCAGCGCATGACCGTACTCGTAATCGCTTCCCGCGATCCAATACTTCACGTAAGGCTTCGTTGCCAGCACCTCGGCGGCGGCCCTGCCGATCATGGCCGTGTTCTCATTCACTGAAAACACGTAGCGATGCCCGTTTGCCCCCGTGATGTTGTCACTCTTCCCGAGCGTAACCAAGAAGGGGACCTTCTCCTTCTTGCATAAATCCGAAATGGCCAAGGAAAGCGCGCTGTTGATGGTTCCGACCAGCAGATCCACCTGCTCCTTCATAATGAGCTCCTTGGCCTGGCTCAAGCCGACGTCCACCTTGTTGCCATCGTCTCTCGTAACGATCTCCACCTTGCTCCCGAGAATGCCCCCGGAGCTGTTGATTCGATCCAAGACCATGGTAAGCGCGTCGCGAACGTCGTTCGTGTACAAGCTCGGTGGACCACTGTACGTATCGACGATGCCGATCTTGATCGTCTTGGCGGCCGCAGGCGCAAGCCCCGCGACCAACAAGCTTGCGAAGAGGGCAATACACACAACCAGGCAGATCGATCTTCGTGCCACCATACCCGTCTCCCCTTCCGTGTTGAGGCGATGTAACCTTTGGTTATCGATGGATTTTTAAAGAATCGATGTATCATTAGCAGCGGCGGGTAACATAGATTGGGGGGGAAAAGTTGTCAAGACATACGCGGAGCACCCAAGGAATAGGGAGCAGACATGAGGGCTAAGGCTCATGGCTGGGTGCTCACCTCGATGCTCCAGCCAATGACGCCTTCCTGATATCATTCCCCAAGAGTCGCGAAGGGAGCGCACCATTCCAGGCCGATACACCCCAAAAGGGGAGCACCGTCGGTAAGATTGTGTAATTTGGAGACTATCCGCATTTTGGTGGATCATTATGGAAGAGCAATCCTCTCCTTCCACCTCCCCTTCCCCGAGGGCACCCCAGCCTCACGAAACATAACTCACGGGATTAACTCACGATCGTGACTGCCCACCGTGCTAGGCCGCCGCTGGCACGAGTAATGATACGCACCCTTATTTGAGTACGTACTGTCTGACCGGGAAGAATCTGATGGGTTACCCGCAACTGGCTCGTGGCAGAACCGACGAGAGAAGGCCTCGTTGGAGCCGGCTTGCCATGCGCCGAGTCGCAAGGTCCTTGATCAACAGTTTTCTTGTTTGATGGGCCACGCACAGGCACCCAAGGTGTTGCAAACCGAGGCCAGTATCGCTTCATCCAGCGGGGCTTGATCAAATGATGGCGGGCCGCTTCCACCAAGTCGAAACCGTCGTCCCTCGACGTCCACGGAATTGCTGTTCAAGATCCGGCACCGGCACTTCGCCACTCTACCTACTATTACGTACTAAGTTGAGCTTATTTACATTTAGGCAGATAAGCCTAATTTCTATGTTAACCTGAGTGGAAGAGGAAGAATCGGGACTGCATTCACTCGTAACGTGTCGGGCGCCGATTGCGCACCCGGGAAAGAAATAACCATGGAAGCCGAGCTGCTCCCATCGCTTTCACAGTGCGCTCGCGAGCGCACGCGATGTGCTGCTCATCTGTTCGCGCCAACGCTCATGGTGAAACGGGAAGCATGGGCCCACCGAGTCACACCGGCAATATCCAGGTCAGGAGGATGACCATGAAACCTTACAAATTTGGAATTTTTGTTTTGATCCTTGGCCTATTGATGGTCACAAGTGCTCAAGCCGAGCTGTTTCGAGTGGGGCCAAGCGATGTGCCGTCGCCGCCGGGCAACGGGTACCCCTTTTGGTACCAGGATACCTTGGGGGTGGCCCTGGACCTTTGCGTGCCCGAGACCTTGAACCAGCTTGACGCCTGTCTGGCTGCGCCAGTGCCGGGCGACCCTCTCCCCACGCTGCCCTTTGCGTTCCCTGGCAATTGGCCCGATGAGTTATTCTGGTTCGGCGCGGACGCCACCCTGGACTTTGACGGAGCCAACTCGGCCCTCCTGGTGCAGGCCTTGGAGGCGGCTTTTGGTGGGGGACCAGCCGCGGAGGGGGATCAGATCGTCTTTGGGCGCATTCGAATCCGCATCGATGCTCCCGTGGACGGAACCTATACCGTCACCTACCCCTACGGCGAGCAGGTGTTCCCCAATGTCACAGCGGGAACAAGGGCGATCAACGTCACTTCTGACATTGGAATCGGCGCCCCGGGTGATTTCACAGGCGCTTTGAAGAGCGCAATCGGGCCGTTTCTGATTCCAACATCGGCACCGGTTGTCATTGACGGCAGCACGTTCCTTTCCGATGGGGTGAATCCGGTCACGGTCACCGGCAGTCCCTTCGGGACCAATTTCTTCAGGGTCTGTGTCGACAACCCCGCGGGTCTCGATGGGGCGGGCAGCCTTTGCATGGAGACCCCTCTATTCACGGTCATCGGTAAGATCCACCAGGGTGCCATCGGCAGCCCGCTCGCCTTGAACCGCGCGACCTATGCCCGGAGCGCCGGCAGCGCTCACGTCGATGTCTTCGCCACCGCCAGTCCGGGCCCCTTGGCAGCGACTCCCCAGCTCTCCTTCGGAGATGGTGCGGGCACCAATTTGATGCCTTCGACGCTCATGAACGGCCCGACGGCTCTGGGCCAGTATTACGGACAGAGCATTCCAGCCAGCGCCAGGACTCTCCCCGCCTCGGTTATCGTGACCAATCTGGCGGACATCCCACCGTCTTCGATCGCCCAGGCCCTGGTGGATGAAGTCACCATCAGCCAGGCGGATTACGCCCCGGCCACGGGGACCCTGACCATCACGGCAACCTCCAGCGACAAGGGTGACCCGGGTACGCCGGCGATCCTGCCGCCGGAGCTTCTTGCCATCGGCCTTCCCGGCGCGACGGGCTCCATACCGCTCGCCTTGACGGGAAATGCCCTTGACCCCGCTGAACGGCAATTGACGTATGTCATTCCCGCTCCTCTGCCTCCTGGCGGCCCTGTTCCTCCGTTCGAAGTCTCGGTGATCTCCTCCGCGGGCGGCCGGGATGCCGAAGCCGTCACCACGTCGGCGGGAGGCCTTTTCGGAGCCGGCGGGCCGGTCGCGGTCGATGACAGCGTCTCTTTCGCGGCGGGCAGTGCCACATCACTAACCATCAATGTGCTGGCCAATGACTTCGGTTTTGACCCCGCCACGGTGCTGATCCGCAGCCAAGGCAGCAACGGCACGGCGGTTGCCAACGCGACGACCGGAGTCATCACCTACACGTTCACCAACAACACCCTTATCGGGGACGACACCTTCACGTACACGATGAGGTCGGCTCCTCTTCCCGGTGGCATTGTTTCGAATACGGCAACCGTCACGATCACCACGACCGCTGCTGCTGGCGGTCCCGCGCCGATCGCCGTTGGCGACGGGCCGTTCAGCGTGGGGGCGGGCTCGTCGTTGGTACTCACCGCCGCCCAGCTGACTGGCAATGACAACCCCAATGGCGGCACCCTCAATCCAAGCTCGATTCTGATCGAAGCGGGGTCGGTTACGGGTGGCACAACCTCCGTCGCGCCTAATGGGGATGTGACCTATGCGGCAGGCACTGTGGCGGGCAACTTCGGCTTCAGCTACACGGTGGCCAATACCAACGGCCAGCGTTCGGCACCCGCCGCGGTCTCGATCACGGTGCTTCCCGCTTCTGACGTGGTCACGATCACCGCCGCGAGCTTCCGTACCGGTACACGGCGCTGGGACGTCTCGGGGACAACCACCGTTTCAGGAGGGAACGTCGTTACAGTTACCTTGGT
>CALBZH010000124.1 GCA_937889795.1 uncultured Syntrophobacteraceae bacterium
GACCACCGAGATCTACACTCTTTCCCTACACGACGCTCTTCCGATCTTGGGTGAACTATCTCGCCCAACCTATGCTTCCGGTGAGCATCAAGATCGGCGCCTCCATCGTGCTCTTCCTCCTGGCCCTGTCGGCCTTCACCTGGCGCATGGCATCGCCCGAGGTCTTGACGTCGCCAGCCGGGGTCAACCCCGGATATCTCACCCTCGTTCTCCTGCTCGCCCCAACGGTCATCGTGATTGGATGGTTTGGCGCTCAACTGACATTCCCCTTTGAACGGGAGTAAAACGGGCACCGCGTGGGGCAGCCTGAGACCCCACAGAGAATTGATGGCACACGACATGTGGACAAAAGGTAACACCCCCGGTGCACACTGTGTAAAAAAAGTAACGCTTAGAAGCAGCCACAGGCACAGCCCGACGCCGGATCGCCTTCACTATCCTTGTCAATTCCATTGGTTATGGTACACCCAACATCCAGTCACCCTTTGGCACGTATGTTGCTGAGATAGCGCTCTGGAACAGACGTTGACCACACTTACGGAGAATTGGGGGAAGGCCATGATGTTCCAGTGCATCCGTTGTCGAATCACTTGGGGGGAGGGCACCCCGGAAGTCGACGGCTATTCGCACGGGCTGTGCCAGCCATGTCTCAAAGAGGCCCTCATACCCATTTATCGCAAGCGTCAAGTGCAAGAGGGCAATTTCGACTGTTTTGCCCGTGCATCGGACTATTGCGATCAGGAGCTTTGCTTGTATCGCTCCATCTGCCTGGGAACGTTGGCAATCGTTTCCTGAGGAATCGTCGCCCACCGAGGTCATCGCCGGCCTCTTTCATTCCGTTCGACGAGGGGGAATCGACTCCTCAAGGACGCTCCCCCCCCCGCCCACCAACTCGCTGCCAAAGCGACCCACAGGCTCCCTTTGCCCGATGATTCGCTCTCGTCCAGGCATGCTACTCTCGCCCCTTCCCCTTGCCGCCTTGCAGCATTAAATTCATAAGCGATGGATGTGACATCGCCCAAGTCGTTCGATACCCGCAATACAGGATGGTCTCGGTCTCCGACCAGTCGTTGTCGGGGAGGGGATCCTTTTGCGAGGGGATGAAAGGATGGAGCGCGAGCACCGGACGAAGCAGTCCGGAGACCGTTTGGGTAAGGAGGAAGGTCCTATGGAAGCAACCTTGGAACTGCACACCTTTTCAGCGACTTCATGCGGTTGCTGCCTGACCGCCGACGAGCAGGGCGGCAGCTATACCTGCGTAGATCGCAGCAAGATTTTCACCAATCGAGAGCAGGATGTTCTGGCGCGCATCCGCTCGGCTTCAGCTCGCGCGAGGGCGCTGAAGCTCGACATTGAAGAACTGAAGGCGCATCCGGAGAAGCGCACTGAAATGGAGCACGCCCTCACGGCGCTTGCCGAGCTGCGACGCGAGCGGGCTTCCCTTGAAGAGGAGCGTTTGTTCGCGGCTCACGAGAGAATGCGCCTCCTTGGCCACGCTTAGCACGGCGCGGCGGAAGCTCGGCACCCGGACCAGAACAACCCTGGATGCTGGATTCCGGTTGCTAGATGAAACCCATGCAAGGTCTGAGGTGTCTTCATCTGGCATCTGGCATCTCGACTCGGTGCGTGCGGACTTCCGCCCCGCCACCCTACCTGCCCAGCTTGAGCAGCTGCCAGTATTTCTCATAGATCGTGACGGCATCCCCCACGTCGTTTTGGATTTCCGTTTTCGACAGGTCTGAATCGGCCGGGTATACCATCCTGTTTTCGAGCGTTTCCTTCGAAAGCAGTTTTCTGGCCTCGAGATTGGGGGTCGCGTACCCGATCTGCTCGCAGATGACCTTGGCCACATCAGGCCGCAGCAGATAATCGATGAACCGGTATGCGCTCTCGACGTGCTTTGCGCCCGAAGGAATAGCAAGGTTGTCCATCCACAGCAGAGCACCTTCTTCCGGGTAGACGTACGCGATATTGGGATTCTCCCGCTTCGCCTTGAATGCCTCGCCGTTCCAGGTCATCCCCGCCATGACCTCTTCCTCGATGAGAAAAACCTTGGGAGTCTCCGAATTGTAGATCTTGACGTTGGGAGTCAGCTCTTTCAGCAGCTCATAAGCCTGCCTGATGTGCGCCTCGTCCGTGTCGTTGATCGAATAGCCAAGGATTTTCAGTGCCATGGAAAAGACATCCCGAACGTCGTCAAGCAGCATCAGCGATCCCTTGAAACGAGGGTCCCAAAGGTCTTTCCAGCGCCTGAGCGACTCGGGCTTCACGTTCTTCGTGTTCAGGACGATGCCGGTCGTCCCCCAGAGGTAAGGAAGACTGTAGTCATTCTCGGGATCGTGCGCTTGACCAAGAAGCTTGGGATCGAGGTTCTTGAAGTTGGAGATCTTGGAGCGGTCCAGCTTGAGGAGAAGCCCTTCCTTCCGCATGCGGCTGACGAAGTAGGTGGACGGCATCACGACATCGTAGGCCTTGCCCTTGAGCGTCTTCAGCTTGCTATACAAGGTCTCGTTGCTGTCGAAGGTCGAACCATTCACCTTGATTCCCGTTTCCTTGGTGAACTGCTTGAGCACGCTGTCCGGCATGTAGTCCGACCAGTTGTAAAAGTTGAGCACCTTTTCCTCGGCACGGGGCTCGCCCGCTCCGATGCAGACGCCCCCCACCGCGAAGCTCAGTACGACCGCCAGGATACGGATCATCGGTTCTCCTTTTGCAGCCTTTGGGCAACGATCACCAGAAGAAGCGTTACGGAAAACATCAGGGTACACAAGGCATTGATTTCCGGCTTCACTCCCATCCGCACCATCGAATAAATCTTGAGCGGAAGGATCTCAAATCCGGGACCCGTTACGAAGAAGCTGATGATGACGTCGTCCATCGACAGGGTAAAGCTCAAGAGCCACCCCGCCACGATGGCCGGCATCAGAAGCGGGAGGATGACGAGACGAAGGGTTTGAAGCTCCGATGCTCCCAAGTCCTTGGCGGCCTCGACCAGATTCCTGTCAAAGCCGCTGATCCTGGCATGCACGGTCACGATCACGAACGGAACACAGAACGTAATGTGAGACAAAAGCAGGGAGCCAAAGCCAAGCGGGATGCTGAGGCTCACAAAAAGGATGAGCAGTGAAATGCCCATGACGATCTCAGGCGACATGATCAGCACGTACGTCAAGCTGTAGAGAAGCCGCTTGCCAAAGAACTGGTAGCGGTACAAGGCGATGGTTCCGAGGGTGCCCAGCACGGTCGCCAGAGTCGCCGACAGCGCTGCGATCGTCAAGGAGTTGACTGCGACGGTGAGCAGTCCCTCGTCTTCGACCAGGCTCACATACCACGCAAGGGTGAAGCCCTTCCATTCGAGCGAGTACGTGGCTCGGTTGAACGAATAGACGACAAGGACGATCATGGGCAGGTAGAGGAACAGGTAGACCAAGGCGCAATAACCACCGGAAGCCAGCCGTCTTGCAGACATGGTGCGCCCTCCCGTCCTCATGACCTCTCCCGATCAAGCCGAGCCCGTCTTCCCCCGATTGCTCATCCGGTTCAGCAGATAGGCTTCAATGAACTCCTCCAGCTCCCCATCCAGCACGCTGTCCACGTCCCCTTTTTCGGTATTGGTCCGATGGTCCTTCACCAACCGGTACGGTTGAAGGACGTAGGACCGGATCTGGTTCCCCCAGGCGATGTCCTCCAGGTTGTCGTGGAGCTCCTGCAGCTTCTCCTGCTGCGCCCGCTGCTCCCTTTCATAAAGGCGTGCTCGCAGGATCTTCATGGCGATGTCACGGTTCCGGTGCTGCGATTTCTCGTTCTGGCATTGCACGACGATTCCCGTCGGCATGTGGGTGATGCGGACGGCCGAGCTCGTCTTGTTCACGTGCTGCCCCCCGGCACCGCTTGCCCGGTAGGTGTCGACACGCAGGTCGGATGCCTTGATGTCGACCTCGATTTTGTCGTCGATTTCAGGGTAGACAAGAACGGCCGCAAACGAGGTGTGACGACGTCCACTCGCATCGAACGGGGAAATCCTGACCAACCGGTGGATGCCGGACTCGGACTTCATCAGACCGTAGGCATTGGTCCCGCTGACCGTGAAGGTCGTGTTTTTGATTCCCGCCTCTTCCCCCTCCAGAAGATCGACGATCTGGGTCGTGAACTTTCTTCGCTCGCACCAGCGAAGGTACATGCGCAGGAGCATTTCCACCCAATCCTGGGATTCGGTTCCGCCGGCTCCCGCGTTGATGCTCACGATGGCGTTCTTGTCGTCATTTTCGTCACTGAGCATCTGCCGGAGCTCAAGGTCGCGCAGATCGCTCTTGAGCGCCCCTGTCTTCTGCGCCACTTCCTTGAAGGTGTCTTCGTCGTCTTCTTCCTGAGCCATTTCAAGCAGGAGCTCCGCATCCGAGAGCTCTTCGGAAAAACGGTTCCACATTCCGAGGATGTCATGGATGTCGGAGCGTTCCTTCAGAACGTGCTTGCTTTCTTCCGGGTTCTCCCAGAAGTCGGGCTTCAGGAGCGTCTTTTCGAGCTCCTCGGCACGCTTTTGCTTGCCCGGGATGTCAAAGATAGCCTCCCAGGTTTTCGAAACGTTGAGTAAGGTCTTTCAGATCAGCCTTGATGAGAGCGACATCCACATTCATGATTCAATCCTCCTCCCCGGGTGCATCCCGGAAACCCAATGGGCAAGACTCGAAAGGTGTTCGTCAATCCTCGATCCCCTTCCTTCTGCCCCTCAAAAACGCAAACGCCAGTGCCGCGACGGCCACGGCCGAGCACGACCCGGCAAACCAGTCCCCGTATCGCATATACGTCGTGACCAGGCGAAATGGACGGACCGTGCAGGTCAGCTGTCCCGTCTCAAAGAGAGGGAGCGCCCCGCACATGCGCCCCGCGGCATCGAAGACCGTGCTGATCCCCGTGTTGGCTGCCCGCACCAGGGGCACCCGACACTCAACGGCGCGCCAGCCCGCCATTTCCATGTGCTGGTAGGGAGCACTCGTTCGCCCATACCATGCATCGTTCGTGATGTTAACAAGCACCTCCGCGCCCGCCAATGCCGTCTCCCTCGCCAGCTCCGGAAAGACAGCCTCGTAGCAGATCAAGACTCCCAGGGGCTTCTTCCCCAAACCGATGGGGGCCGAGCTTGTCCCCGGGACGAAATCCCCAGCGGCTTCGACGAGCCGATGAATAAAGAAGAGCAGCTTCTGGAAAGGCACATACTCCCCGAACGGAACCAAATGCTGTTTGGCATAAGCCCCCGCAATCGTCCCATCGGGCGTCACCAGATAGGCCCGGTTCTGCAGCTTGGGCACGCCGTCTACCCGCGTGATGGCAGGGCTCCCGAAGATCACGGGGCGCCCGACCTCGGCAAGGATCTCGTTGACTTGACGGCTGAGCTTCTCGTCCACCCCGTAAAAGAACGGCGTAGCCGTCTCGGGCCAGACCAGCAGGTCGGGTGGAGAATCCTGACCAACCGCCTGCAGCGAGAGGTCCCGATAACGGCGCAGGGTCTCCTGTTGGAATGCCGGATCCCACTTCTGGCTTTGATCGATGTTGCCCTGGACCACGGCCACGCGCCATGGCGAAGCCTTTTCCTGGAGCTCTGCAATGGTCTTCAGACGCTGCTGCCCGTAGGCAAAGCACAACGCGAAGCAACCGCCAAAAAGAAGAGCCGCGAACGCTCCTCGTTTCCGCGTCATGACGGACCAAAGGACGGTGTTCCCAAAAACCACCAGCCAGCTCACTCCGTACACACCCGCAACGTCGGCGGTCTGAACCAGGGGCAGCACCGGTGTCTGGGAGTAGCCAAGGTTCGCCCACGGGAACCCACTCAAGGCATAGGCTCGGACCAGCTCAAGGGCTACCCAGACGGAAGGCAAAGCCAGCGTCCACAGGGCGGGCGTTTCTTCCAGACGATTCGCCGCCCAGGCAAACAAGGCCGGGTAGACCGCCAGGTATGCAGCAACGAGAAAGAGGGCGCCCACGGCGAGGAGAGTCGGCAGTCCGCCGTAATGCTGAATGACGTAGTGAATCCAATATAGCGCTGAGAGAAAGTGACTCAGACCACAAATGTAGCCCAGCCGAAACGATTCC
>CALBZH010000125.1 GCA_937889795.1 uncultured Syntrophobacteraceae bacterium
CGTTCGATCGGGTTGCATCTCGTTTGAAGACGTGTTAGGCGTAGGCCGCAATTGAAGTGTGGGAGACCGAAGGAACGCTTTTCTCAGCCCGCCGCCCCGCAATACTACGGCGCACCGAAAGTTTTCAACACCCCCCTTCAGGGGGGCAGGGGGGTGTTGAAACTGTCGCAGAACAAGGATCGTTCGGATGTCATGACACCCCCTGGCCCCCTGAAGGGGGGAATTGACTGATCAACGAGTTTAGGACTTTCGCCGCGCAGTACTAGGGTGTCCGGAATAATTAGGATTTGACAGCAGAGATCACGAACGTGTCATTGCTTATCTACCTTCTATTGGGTGCATCCCTTGCCGGTCTCGTCCTCGCGTGGGCGGGCTGGCGCTGGCGAAAGCTCGCTGCCGGGGAGATGCGCGTCGTTCTGTCGGGAGGCGGAACGGGGGGACACGTGAACCCCGCCCTCGCCATTGCCGAAGGGATTCGAAACCGGGAGTCCAACGCCCGCTTTCTGTATCTCGGGGTTCGAGGGAAAGCCGAATCCGTCATCGTCAAGCGCGTGGGGTATCCACTGATCTTCGTCACGTCGGAAGGGTTCCCCGGGCTCAGACCCTCCGTCGCCACCCTGCGATTCCTCATCAAGCTGGCCATCGGCGTCACCCAATCCGCGTTTCTTCTGATGCGGTTCGCGCCCAGGTGGATCATCGCGACCGGAGGATACGTCAGCGCTCCGGTCATCCTCGCGGCCATCCTTCTCAAGGCTTGCCGGATCGCGCCGTGCAAGGTCTTTCTCCACGAGCAGAACAGCATTCCCGGGCAGCTCAACGGTCTATTGGGACGGTGGGTGGACCGCGTCCTGCTCACGTTTCCGCAGACTCTTACCTTTTTCCCGCGCAACGGGGTCGTCGTCGGCTATCCCATCCGCCATTCCATCGTTCCCGCTCCCCGGGAGGAGGCTCTCTCCCGACTATCCTTCACGATCCCCGAAGGACGGCAGGTCGTGTTCGCGTTCGGAGGATCGCAGGGAGCCCGAACCATCAACCGGGCGGTGGTGGACGCCCTGCGCCATCTCCTCCCCTATCGGGAAAGGCTTTTCATCGTTCACGGGATGGGCCTGTCTCACACGGGGAAATACGATTCCACGGTCGACACGGAAGCTAGGATCGAGAAGATGCTCTCGCCGGACGAGCGGCAGCTCTTGGACGGCTTTTATTATCGGCAGGATTATTTCCACAATATCGCGGATGTCTATTCCGTGAGCGACCTCATCGTCTGCCGCAGCGGCGCGGGCAGTCTCAACGAAATCTCGAGCCTCGGAAAGGCGGCCATCCTGATTCCGAAAGCGAACCTCCCCGGCGACCACCAGGTCATGAACGCCCGGGCGATGAAGCACGCGGGAGCGGGGGAAGTGCTCTTCGAGGACACGGTGGTCGAAGACGGACAGGTCCTGGAGAAGCTGTCGGGGAAGCTCCTGGCCGACCGGATGCTGAAGCTCCTGAACGACCCGGCGCGCCAGGCGGAGATGAGCGCTCGAAGCACCCAGTTCCTGCGCCGGCACGCCAACGAGCGCATCCTGAGCGAGCTTTACGAGGACAACAGCTTCAACAACGGGGTGGGCTACCGCACGGTCCCCTTCCGACCGCTTCTCAACAACCAGCGGCTGCTTGGAGTCCTGCAGACGGCCTACAACCGGGATCCGCACCATTACGACCCCGCGAAGGCCGTGGGGGACGAAGACGACCTGATCTACTACCGCCACCGGGCGGCGGGTCTCCTGAGCCACGAGACCTGGCAGGACAGGAATCTCGGCGTGAAGTTGATCGGGTACACCCGTTACGATCAGAAGATCCCCACCCTGCTGTACATGCTCGCGGACAGAACTCCCGTTTCTCGCCTCAAACGGGCCTTCGGAGGCGATTTCAAGGAGGTCGGCTTTATCCGGCGAAACATCGTTACGGCCCTGAAGGTGCTGAATACCTATAACGCGGAAATCGACCGGCACCTGCTCATCGCCGCCGAGGATCCCTATTTCGAAGTGCGGTCCCACGTGTTTCGCACCGTGGCTCATTTCGGCTCGACCCTCGCGGGAAGCGAGCCGTGGATTCGGGCGACCATCCGCGGTCTCCAGGACTCCTGCTTCGAAGTCGTGGTGGAAGCCGCCAAGGCGCTGGGCGAGATCGGAAGCGACGACGAGGCGGTCAAGATGCTTCTCAAAATGAACGAGCGCCGTTACTGGCAGGTGCGCGACGCCGCTCTGAGGGGCATCCACCGCCTGCTCGAACGGCGCGTGGTGGACGTGACGCCAACCCTGCTTTCCGAGCTCAGCAGCTTCATTCTCACGGCCACGGACTTCAGACCGCACTTTTCCATCAAGGAATCGTACAAGCAGATCCAGAAATGCTGTCAGGAACGGCTGCTCGCGGAAAGCCCGCCCGCGACGCCGGCCGTCCTTCCGGACGCGGCAGCGAGGAAGCGATGACATGATCTACGAAATTGCCAACTTTCTAATGCAGTTGTCGGATGTGTTCTCCTTTTTCCGACTGGTGAACTACATCACCTTTCGCGCCATCATGGCGGCCCTGACGTCGGTTCTGTTCATCTTCCTCTTCAGCCGAAGCTTCATCCTGTACATGCACCGGCTTTCCCTCCTCGACCAGGTGCGGGAAACCGGCATCCGGACGGCCTTCGACAAGAGCGGCACCCCCACGATGGGGGGACTGCTGATCGTTGGAGCGGTTTTTAGCTCCATGCTGATCTGGGGCAACTGGCGCAATCCGTTTCTCCTGTGCTCCGTGGCGGGCATGTTGTGGTTCGGACTGCTCGGCTTCCTGGATGACTACTCCAAAGTGAAGCGGCGAAGCGGCGACAAGGGGATGTCCGAACGCTCCAAGCTGCTCCTGCAAGGACTCTTCAGTCTCGGCTTCGCCATTGTGTGCGTCGGCCCGCTCGCCCCGCTGGAGTCGGCCATGGCGACCAAGCTTTACGTTCCGTTCTACAAGTACCCTTTGTTCGACCTCGGCCCCGTGCTCTATGGCGGGTTCATCTTCCTGTTTGTCATTTTCGTATCCAATGCCGTGAACATTACCGACGGTCTGGACGGTCTGGCGATTACGCCATCGCTTTTCGTGGTGGGCGTGCTGGGAATCTTCGCCTACGTGGAGGGCAACCGGGTCTTTTCGGGGTACCTCTACTACCCCTTTCTGCGCAACGCAGGGGAATTGACGATCTTTGGCGCTGCCTTCGTTGGAGCCGGCCTCGGTTTTCTCTGGTACAACGCGTATCCAGCGCAGGTCTTCATGGGAGACACCGGGTCGCTGGCCATTGGAGGCACGATGGCGGTGGTGTCGGTGCTGCTCAAGCAGGAAATGCTGTTTCCCCTCCTGGGAGGCCTTTTCATCGCGGAGGCTCTCACCAGCCAGATCCAGGACAAGATCGGGGTGCAGTGGATCGGCCGGCGCATCTTTTACCGCGCGCCGTTGCACCACAACCTGCAGTACAAAGGCATCGCCGAAACCAAGGTGGTCATCCGCCTTTGGATTCTCTCAGGCATCCTGGCCCTGATTTCCCTGGCCACCCTCAAGCTGCGGTGAGCCATTCGGCCCCGGTCAGTTTCCCCAAAGCGTGATCACGACCGCGCCGCCCACCATGAGCATCGCTCCGACCAGACGCCGCGTCAGGTGGCTTTCCTTGAACAGGATGCCCCCGTACAGGACACCGAACAGAACGTTCAGCCGCTTGACCGAGATCATGTAAGAAGCCTTGACCAGGGCAATCGCGGAATTGTGCAGCAGGGCATGGGCAAGAAGAATGAGCCCCGCGAGAGCCCCGAGCTTCCAGCCGCTCCCAAGCGACCGAAGGGAGATTTTGCGCAAGGCGGTGAGAATGATTAATAGACCAAGGCTGAGGATGATGTAATACACACAGGCGAAGAAGATGGGCGAGGAATGGATCACGGCCTGCTTTCCGAAAACCGAGGCGAACGCATACAGGAAGGCCACGAGGCACATCATCCATGAGCCCCTCACTTTGAGGATATTCCTAAACGGAGCCAGCACCCCCGTCCCCCCGGGGTCCGCATTCAAGATATAGCCGCCGGCGACCGTTACCAGGATTCCAGCAATCCCTGCCGCATTGGGCACTTCCTGCAAGACCAGCTCACCCGTGATCAACATGAAGACGGGGGTGAAGGCAAGATAGGGCACGGTGAGGGAAAGGGGGGCGATTCGGATGGCTTCCATGTAAAGCAGGAAGGCCACGCCATCGAAGGGAAGGCAGGCGGCGAGGGACCACCAGAACGTCCCATCGAGCTGCGGCCGGGGCACGAACGGCAAAATCACGAGGAAGGCGGGCAGGCTGTAGAGCAGCGGGAAGAGGGCCATCTCATACGGGGATGTGTGGGCAAACCATTTCTTCACGCAGGCATCCTGGGTCGCAGCCGCAAACGCCGTGAGCAAGGAGAGGGCAAACCATTCCATGGCTTCGTTCCGATTGAGCGGTCTGATAACTTAACAGCAAAGGCATTGACATGGAGACAACCAGCAGGCGGGCGATCCTATGCCCCAACTGCCGCCGTTTGATCAATCCTGACGAGCCCCACTGTCCCTTCTGCGGGATCCCGAGCCCCGGCAGCCGGAGGTGGGCCGGTGCCAGGCTTTTCAACCTGTCCGATCCCATGCAGGTCATCCGGCTGATCACCTACGCCTGCGGGACATTGTTCGTGCTGTCGCTTCTGAGCAACACCCGGTGGGCCAGCCTGTCTTTCGATCCCTTCAGCCTCCTGGCTCCGGACAGCCGGGCGTTGGTGCTTCTTGGCGCCACGGGCCGGGGACCGATCGACCAGTATGGCCGGTGGTGGACCGTTTTCACGGCCACCTATCTGCACGGAGGAATCCTGCACATCCTATTCAACATGATGGCCCTGAGGCAGATCGGCCCGTTGATCATACAGGAATTCGGCCCGAGCCGCATGTTCCTCATCTACACCCTCGGTGGTGCCCTGGGATACGTGGCCTCCTACCTCGCCGGAACCTGGCTGACGATCGGGGCATCGTCGGCGGTGTGCAGCCTCATCGGGGCGGCGCTGTACTACGGCAAGAGCCGCGGCGGCCACTTCGGGCAAATGGTCTACCGGGAGGTCAGCGGATGGGTGATCGGCCTCTTCGTCTTTGGGCTCCTCATGCCGGGAATCGACAACTGGGCCCACGGAGGCGGTCTCATCGGGGGCATTGTGCTCGGAATGCTGTTTGGCTATTCTGAGCGGAACGCGGAAACGTCGATGCACAAGATCCTGGCCGCCTTCTGCTTGGTGGTCGTCGCGGGGGCGATGTCCTGGACGGTGCTTACCGGTCTTTACCTTCGCTTCCTATACTGATCACACGAGCTTAGAGGTTCCATCATGTTCAAATTCCTGGACATGTTCAGGAAGAGCAAGGCTTTTCAGGAGGATTCTCCCGAAAAAGCCGCCTTTCAGAACAAGTATCAGCATTTTCAGAACCTGCTCGCGGGCAACAACCGCGCGCTGGAGATCATCACGGACTTGGAGCAGGTCTGCTACGGCTCCAAACCCTTCACCCTCGATTACATGGTCGAGCAGTCCGAACGGCTGCTCTCGAAGACTTACGACATCGCCGAGGACCTCAACGCCCTCTCCGGGGGCAAGTATCCGGGCCTCTTTGATGCGGTCGAGCAGATCGGGGTCTCGATCCTGAAGGATTTGGTGCAGAAGCGGACGGTCGAGAAGACCGGCCTCACGCTTCCCCTCCAGCACCTGAGCCTCGACCGGCTGTCCGAAGTCGGGGGCAAGGCGGCCAACCTCGGCGAAATCTACAACCGCATCCATCTGCCCGTCCCGAAAGGCTTTGCGGTGACGGCCTACGCCTGCCACCGGTTCATGCACGAGAACCACCTTTATGAAGAATCCGAAAAGATCCTCAAAGGCCTTGACGTCAACGACACGGAGCGCTTGGTCTTTTGCAGCGAGGCGATCCAGTCGCGGATCATGGCGGCGCCGCTCCCGGGGGAGCTCGAAGAGTGCCTGCTGAGCGAAACGGACGCTCTCATCGCCGAGCTGGGTCCGGACGTCCGATTGGCCGTTCGGAGCAGCGCGACCAGCGAGGATTCCGAGGCGAGCTTCGCCGGGCAGCATTCCTCCGTGCTCGGAGTCAACCGAGAAACCATCCTTTCTGCTTACAAGCGCGTCGTGGCCAGCACGTTCAATCCTCGGGCGATCTTCTACCGGAGGAGCAAGGGGTACCCGGACGAATACGTCATCATGAGCGTGCTCTGCGTCGCCATGGTGGACGCCAAGGCGGCGGGGGTCATGTACACGCGCGACCCCAACGACAACCGGCGTGAGGTGATCCTGGTGAATGCCGCGTGGGGACTGGGCGTGGGCGCCGTGGACGGGTCGGCAAACACCGACTTCTTTGAGGTGGACAAAGCCGACCACCGCATCACCAAATTCGAAACCGCCCACAAGCCGACCAAGCTTGCGATAGACGAAGCCGGGCAACTGGCGGAGATTCCGGTCGACCCGGAGCATCACAACAAGCCCAGTCTCACGGAACAGCAGCTTCTCGCCCTGGCCGAGTACGGCCTGACCATGGAGGAGCATTACGGGATTCCGCTCGACATCGAATGGGCTCTGGACTGCAACGACCGGTTGATCCTGCTCCAGGGACGATCCCTGAACCTGGACCTCACGACGCTCGGAAAAGGCGGGGCGCCCCAGGAAATGGACAACGACGAGCTCCAATCGAAGTATCCCGATCACCCTGTTCTGCTCCGGGGCGGCATGACCGCTTCGCGGGGCAAGGCGAGCGGCCTCGCGTATGTGCTCACCTCGGACCACAACCTGCTCAACATCCCGGAAGGATCCATCCTGATCGCCCCGCAGACTTCACCGCGCTACGTGGCGATCCTGGGACGGGTTCAGGCCATCGTGACCGATGTGGGGAGTGTAACGGGCCACATGGCATCCGTTGCGCGCGAGTTTTCCGTTCCGACGCTGGTTGGGACCGGCAACGGGACCAAGGTCATCGCACACGGCGAGGAAGTCACCGTGGACGCGACGAATGGGGTCGTGTTTCAGGGACGGGTTGAAAGCATTCTCGAACGGAGGAAGCCCGTCAACCCCATGAAGGGGAGCCCCGCCTACAAGACGGCGCACACGGCTTTGAAGCGGATTGCGGTGCTCAACCTGATCGACCCGAAGCGGGAGGATTTCACGCCGGAGGGGTGCCGGACCATGCACGACGTCATCCGGTTCGCCCACGAGATCTCCATGCGCGAGATGTTCCAGATCAGCGATGAGATCGAGGTGGACGAAACGTTTGCGGTCCACATCAAGGTGCCTCTTCCCATGAAGATCTTCGCCGTCGACCTGGGCGGCGGCCTGAAGACCCCGCCGGGCACGCCCGTCTCCGGGATCGAGGACGTTGCGTCCGTGCCGTTTCTGGCCCTGCTCCGCGGCATGACCCATCCGGACGTTCAGTGGCTGGGAGCCGTCGGCCTGGATTGGAAGGGGTTCGCGTCGATCCTGTCCGAATCCATGCTCAGGGATCCGACCCAGGAAGACCGCATGGGGGGGCCGAATTACGTCGTGATCTCCGGCGAGTACCTCAACTTCAATTCCCGTCTCGGGTATCATTTCGCCGTTTTGGACTGCTACTGCGGGAACCAGGTGAACGACAACTACATCACCTTCTCGTTCAAAGGCGGAGCCGCGGACATCGGACGTCGCTCCCGGCGTGCCACGCTCATCACCAGGATCTTGAAGCGGTTGGGATTCAAGACGGAGATCAAGGGCGACATGGTGCGGGGCGAGCTGAAAAAATACGAGCGGGAAGACATCGAGGAGAAGCTCGACATGGTCGGCCGGCTTCTGGGGTCCGTCCGGCTGCTTGATATGGTCCTTTCGGATGATGGCCGCATCGACTGGTACGTCGACGAATTCTTCAAGGGCAACTACACGTTTCAGAGGGTGGCATGAGGAAAATGGCGGTGTCGGGTTTCAGGTGTCAGAGACACTCTGAGTACACGGTTTCTTTAATAGGACAAACGCATGAGCACAGAGCCGAACAAGGTCATTTACTCCATGGTGGGCGTCAGCAAGTATTACGACAAGAAGCCCATCCTGAAGGACATCTACCTGTCTTACTTCTACGGAGCCAAGATCGGCGTCCTGGGCTTGAACGGCTCGGGCAAGACGTCGCTCCTTAGAATCCTCGCCGGCGTCGACAAGGAATTCAACGGCAAGACGATTCTCTCGCCCGGCCACACGGTGGGTTACCTGGAGCAGGAGCCCCAGCTCGACCCGTCCAAGACGGTCCGCGAGGTCGTCGAGGAAGGCGTCCAGCCGATCGTGGATTTGCTGAACGACTTCAACCAAATCAACGAGAAGTTCGCCGAGCCCATGTCCGACGAGGAAATGGAAAAGCTCCTGGAACGGCAGAGCACGGTCCAGGAGAAGCTGGACACCGTCAACGCCTGGGACCTGGATTCGCGGCTTGAAATGGCCATGGACGCGCTGCGGTGTCCGGCGGGCGACACGCCCGTCAGCGTCCTTTCCGGTGGAGAAAAGCGCCGTGTGGCCCTGTGCAGGCTCC
>CALBZH010000126.1 GCA_937889795.1 uncultured Syntrophobacteraceae bacterium
ACACTAACCTTTCACGAGAGGCAGGGTCCATGGAGAACAAATTCACCTACGGTTTTGTGATCACCGTCGTGGGGATGGGAGGCACGCTCCTGAGCCTCTGGTTCATCACTTTCGTGGTCGGACTCCTGAAGAAGGTCTTTCCGTACCGGGAAGAACAGGAAAAGAACGGAAAGGAGATCGTCTGATGCTTGAAATGATCCAGAATGGCTTGCTTTCCCTGTTCATGGGAGTCGGCGCCCTCACCGTTCAGAACGTCATCATGATCGCGGCGGGCTGCACGCTCTTGTACCTCGGAATCAAGAAGGATTATGAGCCCCTGCTCCTGGTGCCCATCGGGTTTGGGGCAATCCTCGTGAACATCCCGCTCGCGGGCATGATGAGCGAGGGGGGATTGCTGCGTCACTTCTACGATTTCGGCGTTATCACCGAGATTTTCCCCTGCCTCATCTTCATTGGCATCGGGGCGATGACCGACTTCACCCCACTGCTGGAAAACCCGAAGATCCTGCTTCTCGGAGCCGCCGGCCAGTTCGGAATCTTCCTCACCCTGCTCCTCGCCATGGCACTCGGCTTCAACCTGCTCGACTCGGTCGCCATCGGCGTCATCGGCGCCTGCGACGGTCCGACCTCCATTTACGTGACGTCCAAGTTCGCGCCGCATCTTCTGGGCGCCGTTTCCGTGGCCGCCTATTCCTACATGGCCCTCGTTCCGCTGATCCAGCCTCCGATCATGAAGGCACTCACCACGGAGAAGGAGCGCACGGTTCGCATGGAGTATCCCGCAAAATCGGTTTCCCGCAATCTGAAGATCGTCTTCCCAATCGCGGTGACGGTTGTGACCTGCCTCATCGCCCCCATGGGAACCCCGCTGATGGGCATGCTCATGCTCGGCAATCTCATGAAGGAATCCGGCGTGGTGGCGCGTCTCACCAAAGCCTCGGAAAATGAGATCGCGAACGTGGTGACCCTGCTGCTTGGCCTGGCCATCGGTGCCACCATGGATGGAGCGGCGTTTCTGAAGCCCCAGACGCTCATGATACTGGCGCTTGGCTTGCTCGCCATCGGCCTCGACACCGTGATGGGCGTGCTCTTCGGGAAGCTCATGTGCTTCCTCACCGGCGGGAAAGTCAACCCGCTTATCGGCGCCGCCGGCATCTCGGCCTACCCCATGGCGGCTCGTGTGGTGCAGACGGAAGGCCGCCGTTATGACACGAACAACTGGCTTCTGATGCATGCGATGGGTGCCAATACGGGAGGCCAGGTGGGCTCCATCATGGCAGCCGGCATCATGCTTTCCGTGCTCAAGGGACTCGGACTCGGCTAACCCAGCGGGGACCAGTCCCGAACCAACCATAACGAAAGGAGCGTTCCCATGAAGGTGAAAGACAACATGGTCCCTCTCTCGGACTGTGCGCGCGTGGCGGAGGACCGCAGTCTTTACGACGCCGTGCTCATGCTCGAGGCATGCCGCCAGAGGTTCGAGCACAGCGACTACCGGCCGCGCGTCGTGCTGGTGTACGACAAGGAGTTCAAGATTGTCGGCAATCTGAGGCAAATGGACATCCTTCGATCCCTGGCGCCGGGCAAGCCCATTTCCGAGTCGGACCCGTCTGCTGTCACGGGGTCCAATTGGGGCGAGGTGTGGGCCAACCTCAACCGATCGGCTCACAGCATCCGGGTGAAGGACGTGATGTACCGCTACAGCGACAAGGAGTATGTGCCCGAGGACATTCCGATGGAGGAAGCCATGACCCTGTTGTTAGAGGGTCGCTATCTCAATCTGGTCGTGACGGCGAACGGGGCTTCGGTCGGGATCCTGCGGCTGAGCGATATCTTCTCGATGGCCTGCAGGGATATCAAGAAGTCCGGCATGCATTGAGAGAGGAACCGGCAGGTCTGCTCACGAGGGCCTGACCTGAACGAATTCATGGAGGAATTGAACATGTCCGAAATCGCAATCGAGGAAGAACGAAAGGGTATCCCGAGCTTTACCGAGGCCAAAGAAACGCTCTCCCCCGAAGAGGAGCGGTTTGAGCGATGGCGCAACACGATCGGGCTGGGACTGGGCCCCCTTGTCGCACTGATGGTTTATCTCATGCCCATGCCCTCCCTGACCCCGCAAGCCCACGTGCTCGCCGCCATCATCAGCTGGGTCGGGATCTGGTGGATCACTGAGCCGATCCCCATCCCCATGAGCGC
>CALBZH010000127.1 GCA_937889795.1 uncultured Syntrophobacteraceae bacterium
AGATATCCACTCGTGACTGGAGTTCAGACGTGTGCTCTTCCGATCTGTCTGACGGGCCCGACCGTGTCCTATATGTGGCCGGCCAGGCCCGTCAGACACCCATTTCCTGGTGCGTCAAAGTGGAGTCGAACCCAGAGCACCCAGGCAAAGAGCACAAAGTCCTGGCCTTTGAGGCCACCGCCCGAGGGGATGGCAAGGTCCCCTGGGACACAGGGATCCCACAAAACGTCAAAACCTGGTACCTGCCGAACGTGCAGCACGGCGACTTGCCGGCCCATGAGGAGGCCTTTCCGGCCTATCTGGAGCTTCTGCAGAACGGCACCACGATGCGTCTTGCCACGGTGCCGCCGGCGGGCATCCGTGCCGCGGCACTGGAGGAACGGACACTCCTCGTCCCTGAATTGCCGCCAACGCTGCCAGACGATCGCGAGCTGGCCGGAAGTGTCCTCGGAGGCGCGAGCGGCCGAAGGAGGAGGAAGGTCGGAATCGGTCTTCCAAAGGCCATGGTTTCCATCACCCACGGCGACATCGGCTACGCGCGGCATCCCGTCTTGGTCGGCCATTACGCAGGTGACACCATCGTCAGTGCCGAAGACTACCTGGACAGGGCTCTCGGCGGGCGGTTGCGGGAGCGCCACCGGCTGGGGCTTTACCCGGGCAGACTGGGGACTTGCGAAACCGTCCTCAATCCGGACCGAGGCGGCAAGCCGGCCGGAGCCATCGTGATCGGACTCGGGCGCGTTGGTGAGCTGTCACCTGGGGGCCTTCAAAGTGCCGTTACTCAGGCTGCTCTCCAATACGCCATCTATGTCGCCGAATGCCAGGACAGTCGTTTCGGGTCACTCCCCGGCGTGCCGCGCTCCGCCAAGATCACCAGCCTTCTCATTGGCACGGGCGCGGGCGGCATGACGACACGCGATTCGATCGAAGCGATCCTGAAGGGGGTGGGCGTTGCTAACCGGCTGCTCCACGACCAGGACTTGACGGAGAAGGTTCGGATCGATGCGATTGAGCTCATGGAGTTGTGGCAGGATGTTGCCATCCAGGCGGCGATCGAGCTGGAGCGAGCGCTTCAGGACGGCCCGCTCGCTGACCTCTTCGTCTGGGAAGATGGAGAGCTCAGGGACGGCGAAGGAGGACGGCGGCGGGTCCAGTTCGATGAACCTCCCGACTGGTGGCATCGCTTGGAGATCGTCCACGATCGGAAGAAGGACGAGCTGCGCTTCATCGCGCTGACCGACCGCGCCCGGGCAGAAGAGAGTCTGGTGACGGGCCAGCTGTACCTGGCCGAAGATCTGATCCGGCAGACCATCGCCGACACCCGGCGCGATTCCACGATCACCCACGCCCTGTTCGAAATGCTTATCCCGAACCGCATCAAGGAGCTGGCTCCGAGCCAGTACGATGTGGTTTTGGTGGTGGACGAGGTGTCGGGGAGGTATCCGTGGGAGCTCCTGGAAGACCGGTGGAGCATCGGAGACCGTCCGGTGGCCGTCACCTCCGGCATGCTGCGCCAGTTCAAGACGCAGACCTTCCGCGAGCGGCCGGTCAGCACACTCGAGGACACAGTACTCGTGGTGGGCGATCCGCTCATCACCGGAGAGGCTGCCCGGATGTTCCCCAGCCTCGAGGGGGCGCGCAGGGAAGCCGTCGCGGTGGCCGATCTGCTGCGGCAAAACGGCTTCTTGGTCACACGCCGAATTCGCTCGGAAGCCAGGGAGATCATGGGCGGTCTCCATGACAACGGCTACCGCATCCTGCACCTGGCCGGTCACGGGGTGCACGACGAAGAGCTCCCCGTGATGGAAACGGGCGCAATCTGCAAGGAATGCGAGCTGCCGCTTCCTCAGCAGCCGAAAAAGGTCTCGGGGATGGTTATCGGAAACGGAGTCTACCTCACCCCGGGAGACGTCGAGCAAATGCGCTTCGTACCGGAGCTGGTCTTCATCAACTGCTGTCACTTGGGGAGTGTGGACACTGGGGAGGGCACAGACCATTCCAGGGTCTACCATCGGCTGGCGGCCAACCTCGCGGCCCAGTTCATCCGGATGGGAGTCAAGGCGATTGTGGCGGCCGGTTGGGCGGTCGATGATGCCGCTGCCGAGACCTTTGCCACGGCCTTTTACCGTCGTTTGCTGGCGAGTGACAAGTTCGGGGAGGCCGTGCGCGCGGCCCGCGAGGAGACGTTCGACCGGCACGGGGCGACTAACACTTGGGGGGCGTACCAGTGTTACGGCGACCCGGGCTTCCGTCTTCGTCCTAGAAAGGGCCAGAAGAGAGCTGAGCTCCGACCGAAGTATCTCTCCCCGGTCCAGGTGGTGATGGATCTCGAAAACCTGGCGAATCAGGTCCGCATGGGGGGAGGCTCGGTCGAGGATGTGGAAGCAATCGTCCAGGCGGTGAAGGACAAGAATGTGGCGTGGCTCGAACTCCCTGAGACGGCGGCAGCCCTTGGACTGGCCTACGGGGA
>CALBZH010000128.1 GCA_937889795.1 uncultured Syntrophobacteraceae bacterium
ACAACAACGTGGAGACCAAGCCGGGGATCGGCTACCCCAAGCGGTGGGAGAATCAGGAAGTCTGGAAAGGCGGCTGGACGGTCAAGGACGGCGAGCCCCGGCTCCGTGCCGGCGGCCGCGCCTCGAAGCTCCTGGGCATCTTCCACAACCCGGACCTTCCCGCCATCGACGACTACTACGAGCCCTGGACGTACAACTACGGGGATCTTGTCGCTTCTCCCGAGAAGAAATATCAGCCCTCGCTACGGCCCAAGTCGGTCCTGACGGGCGACAACCTGCGCATCCAGTGGGGCCCCAACTGGGAGGACGACCTCGCGGGCGCCCATGTCACGGGCCGGGACGACGTCAATTTCGAGGGGCTGGACCGCGACGCCTACCTCCAGTTTCAAAAAGTCTTCATGATGTACCTCCCGAGAATCTGCGAGCATTGCCTCAACCCCGCGTGCGTGGCGTCGTGCCCCTCCGGGGCGCTCTACAAGCGGGAGGAGGACGGGATCGTCCTGGTGGACCAGGAGCGTTGCCGGGGCTGGCGCACTTGCGTCTCCGGATGTCCGTACAAGAAGGTTTATTTCAACTGGAAAACCGGGCGCTCGGAAAAGTGCATCCTCTGCTACCCCCGGACCGAAGCGGGGCTTCCCACCCTGTGCGCCGAGAGCTGCGTGGGACGCATCCGGTACGTGGGGGTCGTCCTCTACGATGCGGACCGTGTCGCGGAGGCCGCTTCGACCGGGGACGACCGGGATCTTTACGCGGCGCAACTGAACATGCTCCTGGATCCCCACGACCCGGAAGTGCAGGAAGCGGCGCGAGAAAGCGGCATCGCCGGGAATTTTCTCGATGCGGCCAAACGCTCGCCCGTTTACAAACTGGCGGTGCAATGGCGGCTGGCCCTTCCCATCCATCCTGAATTCAGAACGCTGCCCATGGTGTGGTACGTGCCGCCCCTCAGCCCCGTCGTGTGGCATGCGGACCAGGAGGGCGCCTCCCCCGAGGCGGTTTTGAGCCACATGCGCATCCCGGTCCGCTACCTGGCGAACCTGCTCACGGCGGGAGACGAGGCGCCGGTTCGACGCGCCCTGGGGCGGCTGGTGGCTCTCCGGCGCGCCATGCGCTCGGAGCGGGTGGTCGGCGCCAGGGACGGCGACGTGCTCAAGGCCGTCGGGCTGGACGAGGCAACGGCCCGGGAGATGGTCCGCCTCCTTGCCCTGGCCCCCTACAGCGAGCGATACGTGGTTCCCGCCGGCCGGGCCGAGCAGGTCTCGGACGTGCGCCGATGCCAGGGGGCCGCAGGGTATCCTGCATCATGCCCGGAGTGAGTCGTGACCGATGAGACGCGCGTTCTGCTGAAGGCCATCGGTTGGCTGCTCGACTACCCCGACGAGGATGTGCACGTGCGGCTCGAGTCGGTGGAAAAGGTTTTGAGGGAGCTGCCTTCGACCGAAGCCCGCGACCGGCTGATCGAGGGTGCCCGGAGACTTGCCGGCATGGACGCCATCGTGCGTCAAGAGGAGTACACCCGCCTGTTCGACTTCAACCCCGGAACGACCCTGGAGCTGACCTACCACAGGTGGGGGGACGCGAAAGAGCGGGGCACGGCCCTGGCGGAACTGCAACGCCTTTACGACGAGGCCGGTTGGTCGCCTGCGGGCGGCGAGCTCCCGGATTATCTCCCGCGGGTGCTGGAATTCCTCTCGGTGGCCCCCGAAGACGTGGTTCAGCGCCTGTTGGACGACTTCCGGCCCGAGCTGAGCGGCCTGGCCGATCGCGTGGCGGCGGCGTCCGGGGCTTACGGCCCCATCCTGGCAGAGCTTCCGCGGGTGGCTTTGGATTGAGTCGCCGCGGTCTGTTTCGGAGGAGAAACCCATGACGTTCGATTGGAATCTTCTGGCCTTCCTCGTTTTTCCGTACCTTTCCCTGGCCGTCTTCGTGGTGGGGCACGCCTACCGCTATGTCGCGGACCCGTTCCACTGGAACGCCCGCTCGAGCGAGCTGCTGGAGAAGCAGAGCCTCCGGTGGCCGTCCCTGGTGTTCCACTACGGGGTCATTTTCACCTTCGTCGGGCACTTCGGAGGGCTGCTCATCCCCCAGGCCGTCTACGACCAGTTCGGCATCGACGCGCAGGCGCACACCCGCATCGCCTGGGTCCTGGGAATGCTCTTCGGCGCGGCGGCTTTGCTGGGGAGCGGCGGACTTCTGTGGAGGCGGGTCACCAGCAAACGGTTGCTTGCCACCTCCAGCGTCATGGACATCATGACGTCCTTGCTCCTCGTGCTGGGAATTGGAATGGGAACGTTCAATGCGTTCTTCGGTCACTATTATGTTCTAGACACCGTCGCCCCGTGGATCCGCTCCATCGTGACCCTTACCCCGGAGCCCCGGCTCATGGCCGAGGTCCCCTGGGCCTACCAGGTGCACATTCTGCTCGCCTTCACCCTCTTCGCCTTGTCGCCCTTCACGCGGTTGATCCACATCTGGAGCGTGCCGGTGCCCTACATTGTCCGAAGCCACCTGGTCATTCGAAAGCGGTGCTCGGACATTGGCCCAGCCCCGAGCTCCGTCCGTCGCTAATGGAGGGACAAGCCGATGCACGAAACGGGCATCCCAAGGGGGATCGGGCAACGGATCGTGGAAGGCCTGGCGGATTTCCCACCCGGCTATTTTGCTATGGTCATGGCGACCGGCATCGTCTCGATCGCGTGTCACCTCCTGGGCTATGAGGTCATCGTTCGCCCGCTGGTGTGGCTCAATGTGCTGTTCTACATCGCCTTATGGACCCTCTCCGTGGCACGCTGCGTTCTCCACCGGGATCGCTTCCTGCGGGACCTCGGGGACCACACACGGGGGCCGGGGTTTTTCACCACCGTCGCGGCCACGTCCATCCTCGGAAACCAGGCCGTGATCATCCTCCAGGTACCGAGCGCGGCGAAAATTCTGCTTGCGGTCGCCATTGCGCTCTGGGTGGTGCTCATCTACACGGTGTTCACGCTCCTCACGGTGCAGCCTCAAAAGCCGACCCTGGAGAAGGGCATCAACGGCACCTGGCTGGTGGCCACCGTGGCCACCCAGTCCGTTTCGGTCCTGAGCGGCCTGGTCGTCCGAGACATGCAATCCGGGCGCGAAGCCTGGCTCTTCATCTCGCTGTGCCTCTTCCTGGTCGGGGCGATGCTCTATCTGATCACCATCGCGCTGATCTTCTACCGGTTCATGTTCTTCGAGCTCACGCCCCAGAGCCTGGGCCACCCCTACTGGATCAACATGGGGGCCGTCGCCATCACGACCCTGGCCGGGGCCACCCTCATGGCCAACAGCCCCGAATCGCCGTTCCTCCGGGCCCTGCTGCCCTTCACGACGGGCTTCACCCTGTTTTTCTGGGCGACGGGCACCTGGTGGATCCCGCTCCTGCTGCTCCTTGGCGCCTGGCGCTTCATCATCCACCGCGGCGGCTTCGTCTACGATCCCCAGTACTGGAGCATGGTCTTTCCCCTGGGGATGTACACCACCTGTACGCTCCGGCTGGCCCAGGTGACGGGGCTGGACTTCTTGGTGCCCATTCCACGGGTCTTCATCGTCGCCGCGCTCCTGGCCTGGCTTCTGACATTCTGGGGGCTCTTGCGGAGCCTCGCCAGAGTCTTCCGCCCGGAATCCGAGCCCAGGGTGTGACGAAGCATGTGCCTGCTTATTGCACCACGAGAAGGCACCGGTCTAGAAGCCGAAGCCTCGATGAAGTCGATAGGAGTATCGCGACACACGCGGCACCCAGTTGAGGAGCATGTTGGGATTGGCGTCCCGCCATGGCAGTCCGACCTCCTGGTCAAGCCATGCGACGAGACGTGCAGCTTCGTCATTCGGGTC
>CALBZH010000129.1 GCA_937889795.1 uncultured Syntrophobacteraceae bacterium
GCAGCAGGGATTATGGCTTTGTCCACGACATGTCCCCGATGGCGTAGCTGAGGTTAGCCAGGGCCACGTGGTAGTTGTAGAGGGTCAGGAGGTACTCACCCTGATTCTTTCCATAACGGTCGATGGCATCGTACATGTCACGGGCCGATCCCACCCCCAGATCAAAATTGGAAAAACTCGTCACGATCCATTTGCGGGCCGCCACCGCAGCCTTTTCATAGGCCTGATAGGAGGCCTGATTTTCAATCACCTCGTCATAGTACTTGGTCACTTCGATGGGAATATTCTGCTCGGCACGCTCCTGGCTGGCCTGAAGCTTCTTGTAGCCGGCCTCCTCCTTGCGGACCTTGGCGCGGGTGATCCCGAAGTCGAAATGCCAGTGGCCTCCCAGCACAGCCCCTGCCTGGGCGTGATTGAAATCATCCGGGAAATAGGAAATGTCCATTCGATCACGTCCCGGTGCGCCGGCGAAAGAGCCGTAACCCGCGGCGAAAATAGACGGATAAAGATCGGCACGGGCTGCCTTCACCATGGATTTCTGGGCTTCGATTCCGTGTCGGAGCTGTTCGAATTCAGGACGATGGTCGAGGGCCAGCCGGACGTGCTCTTCCTTCGAAGCGAGGGCACGGGTGTCTTTGGGAAGCTCCTTTAAGTCCAGCTTAAACTCCTGACCGGCTGGATAGCCGATGGTCTGCTTGAGCGCCATGTAGGCGGTCTTTGCTCCAGATTCCGCCTTTGCCTTGAAGGCCTGAATCTCACCCTCCAGGGATTCGATCCGGTACAGGTCGTTTTGATCGACATTCTTGGCGTTGAGCTGCAGCAAACGTTCGATCCGGTGCTTGGCGTCCTTGTTGAAGTCCTCGGCGTCTTTGGCCGCATCCTGGCCCTGCTGGGCTACCAGAAGGCCGAAATACATCTCTTTAACGGTGCGGACCAATTCGTTGCGCTTCTTGTCCTTGGCTGCGCGCTGGGCTTCGAGTCCCTTGGCTGCGGCTTTGATGCTGTTCGAAATCTTACCGAATGTAAACAGGGGTTGAACCAAGGCAAGCTCGAGCCGACCGAAGATACCAATGCTCTCATGGTCTTGGTCCACCAGCTTGCCGGGGTAGGCGCCATTATTGGATCCAGCGGGACCTCGGTTGACTCTGGCCGCGTTCGTGCGCACGATCGGTAAATCGGCGTCCTGCACCGGCCCTGTGATTCCGACCACATCCAATTGGGCCCACCTTCCTCCCTTGGCCTGGTCCAGATCCGCCTTAGCAGAGGCGATGTCTTGGTCGGCCTCGCGGAGCTCTGGACTTCTCTCAAGCGCCATGCCGATGGCGTCGTCCAGACTCACGACGCCGGGTTTGTCGCCGCAGGCGGCACCTCCCACGAAGACCGTGCCCGATAAGAGCAACGCCGCCCCCAGTCCAACGAAAAATCGCCCCATTTTTCGTCTCATGCTCCCCCTCTTTTCCCCGGAGTTTTGGTGTGATTGAATGTGTGTGATTCGGACAAGTTAGCATACCATACAGCAGTTTCTCGTAAATTGAAATACAAAGATCGAACGAACGGGTCAGTATCATCTCCTGACGTTGACAGAAGGCCTTCGGATTTGCTAGCTACAAGCCGGTTTCAACTCCTTTTGAGGCGAGTGGGGGAGGGCGGGATGAGCGAAAGACGTCTCATCGTCAATGCAGATGACCTTGGGTACAGTCGGGGGATCAATGAGGCCGTCGTGCGATGTGCGCGACAGGGCTTTCTTCGCAGCGCGACGATCATGGCCGGTGGGGAAGCCTTTGAGCATGCGCTAGAGCTTGTCCGTGAGGTTCCTCATTTGGGAATTGGTGTGCATCTGACGCTGACGGAGCTTCGGCCCGTCCTCCCTTCGGTCGAGCTTCCCGGCCTCTTGAACGGGGCTGGAGTGCTGCACACCACGGCAAGGACGCTTTACCCGTTGCTTGCAATCAAGCGGACCGTTCGCGAGTCGCTTCGGCGCGAGCTCAGCGGTCAAATGGAGAAGGTTCTCGCCCAAGGCATTCACCCCACTCACGTGGATTCCCACAAGCACTTACACGCGCTTCCGGGTGTCTTGGACGTTGTCTTGGAAGTTGCGGGGCGGTTCGGGGTCCGGTGGATTCGCAACCCATTTGACGACACACCGGTATCATCCGTTGTCCGCGCAGTTCACCGGAGGAACCGCCAAACGTTCAGGGCTCAATCCCGAAAGGCTTTGGCGATCCACGTCTTCAAACCCCTGTTCTTAGCCCTTGTCCGTCGAGCAGGCATGGCCTCGCCCGCTCATTTCTACGGCGTTGGGCTCACGGGCGTGTGGCATCCGAATGCGCTTGCGGTGCTCGCGAGCCACCTTCGGCCTGGGGTCAGCGAGGTGATGTTCCACCCCGGAGACTGTGACGCGGAGCTTCGGGGGAGGAGAACGCGCCTCCTTGACCAACGCGAAGTGGAGCGGGACCTTCTGTTGTCCGAATCCATGCGTGATGTGATTCAAGCCCATGATATATCCTTAATTAGCTATGGAGAGATTGCCCCGTGACTCCCTCAAGAAGACAGGCTAACGAAGAGGGTTCGCTGTCGACTTCGACGCCGACAGAGGACAGGACCCTTCCGGAGGTTTCCGTAGTCATACCCTTACACAATGAAGCGAGTACTCTGCGGGAGCTCTATGATCGGGTTTCGAAGACGATGGGTCAGCAGACGCGCACCTGGGAGCTGGTGCTCGTGAATGATGGCAGCACGGATGGCACGGGGGAGATTCTGGATTCCCTTTTCGAATCGGACGCGCGCGTTGTTGTGGTGGATCTCCGACGTAACTACGGTCAGACCCCGGCCCTCAAAGCGGGTTTCGACCACGCTAGGGGCGATGTTGTGGTGTCCCTGGATGGGGACTTGCAGCATGCGCCCGAGGAGATTCCGGCCTTCTTGGACAAGATCGAGGAGGACTTCGACCTGGTTTCGGGCTGGCGGGTGAGCCGGTCGGATGCCCTTCTCACGCGCAAAATCCCTTCCCGCATTGCCAACTGGCTTATGGCCTACGTTTCGGGAGTTCAAGTCCACGATTTCGGGACGACGTTCAAGGCCTATCGTCGGGAAATCCTCGATGAAATCCCCCTCTATGGAGATTTGCACCGATTCGTGCCAGCGCTCTCGGCCATGAACGGCGCCCGCATCGCCGAGATCCCCATCAAGGATCTGGGCCGTAGCACGGGGAAGTCTCACTACGGGCTTTCCCGCACCTTCCGGGTGATGTTTGACCTGCTCACGGTGGGCTTTCTGCTCCGCTACCTCACGCGGCCCCTTCATCTGTTTGGGAAGCTCTCTCTCGCCTGCATCGGTTCAGCCGCACTGATCGGGCTGTTCCTGCTTGCCCGAAAAGTGATCGAAGGGGTGCATCTCTTCCACGAGCATGGACCTCTTCTGCTCCTATCCGCGGTGCTTTTTCTGGCCGGCATGCAGTTCCTGGCCATTGGGCTTCTCGGCGAAATCCAGTCCCGCACTTATTTCGAGGCACAGGACAAGAGGATCTATAGCGTGAGGACCGTGAAACGGCGGTCGGACTCCCCGCTCGATGAGCTTCGGGGAGGGTCTGCCTGAGCTCAGATGATTCTGAAAAGAGATGGCAGGATGCGAACTTCGTGAAGCTTCTCGATCAGCGCGAGCGCTTCATAGGCAAAAATGAACACAAATCCGTCCAGGAACGCCCGACGATACCGACGGGAATCCACGACGTATTCCGCGGGCTCCTGGAAAAGCGACCACTTTGGAAAGAACCTGGGCGTTCTTCTCATGTACTCCAAGTAGTCGTGGCTATGGAGGCCAACAAGCTTTCGCTCTTCATGAATCACAACCAACGGGTAATAGACGACAAAGGTCATCAGGAGGATAAAGAGCACCGTCAGACTCTCAGCCGAGAATCCAATCCCGATGGCCCCAAGAAGATTAAAGAAATACAGGGGATTTCTCATCACGGAATAGGGACCCACCGTAATGAGCTCTCTATTCTTATAGCCAGCAATGTACATGGATGTCCAGATCCGTCCCATTGTGCAGCATAGGACAAAAAACAACCCTAGTATTTCGAATAGCGTGTCGATAAGTCCATCTGGATCCCATGTATGCTCAGAAATGAGTAACAAAAGGACCACAAAGGCAACAACGATCTTTGACCCCATCAATCGATATCGAGAGGCAACATAATCCAGTCTTTTTGTATAGCCTTCCTTCATGAGCTCCAACTGTCCTTTGAGGATTCCTTTGTGCTGCCTTCATATCCATACGGTTGTCAACCGCATCCGTTCACGGCCACCTTCCCGACGCCACCCTCAGCCGACAGACGATATTCGAAACCAGAGTGCCTGGCAAGGAGTGCGTCATGGGAACGTGCTGTGCTGAAGAAGAAAGCCCACGGTCTGGACTTCCAAAGCTCGAATGTTCCGTAGTCCCCTCTCTCATTCCCGAAATGAAGCCGCGGAGATCGAGTCCGCGCCGCTGAAAAAAGCCGTACACTGGTGAGGCGTCAGGAAAGGATTGATGGGCTGCGATCGATGCGAATCACAGGCGGGACGAGGGTCGAGGGACGCTGCAAGACGCCAGCTTCGGAGGAGATCGGGTCGAAGACCTCGACGGGTCGTTGAAGCGTTGGGAAGCGAGAAAACAGGAGGAGGGCTGCTAGCATGAAAAAGGCGCCCGTCAGGGCGCCTTCAGAGATCAGGCTTGCTGCACCCTTTCGGACGCCCGCTTGTGGGGCCTCCTTCTGCGGGCGGGCCGAGATGGACGGGGGGCAAGGAAGTCTACACGGATGTACTCCCGCTTATTGACGAAGGAGACGAACACGCGATCCATGTTCAGCTCCTTCTGTACTACGGCTCTAATGAGCGCCAGGTCCGAATACTTGCTGATTCCGTGCTGCCGGTAGTCTTCGGTCTTGATGTAAAGCGACATCAGTACGCTCTCCGTTCGCAAAAGAAGGGTTTCTGGGGCTTTGCCGACCCGCCGCCGTCAGCGTGAGCCACGTCGGAAGGTCAATCGTCCGTCGGACTATGGTGCATTGCGCATGAGGAGTGTGGCCTAACGCCAGGATCATGAGTCTTTCTCGTCCGTTTGGCGGCGGATCTTTAAGACTTCCAACCACCTTTAACCTATATTAGCATGAATCCTCTAATTGTCAAAACGATTCAACGATTTCACGATAGGTCACTGCATGACAGTTATGATTCACGGTCTTGTTGAACGGATCACTTATTCGAACGAAGAAAACGGCTATCATGTCATCCAGGTCAAGGTGCGCGGTCGAAAAGACCTTGTCACGGCCGTTGGCAGTTTCGGTGCGATCAACCCCGGCGAATCCCTCCGCATGGAAGGTGTCTTCGAAACGCACGCTCGCTATGGGCAGCAGTTCAAGGTCGATCGCTATGAGACCGCCGCTCCCGCGAGTGTCGAAGGGATTCAGAAGTACCTGGGGTCCGGACTGATCAAGGGCATCGGTCCGGTGATGGCCAAACGGATCGTGGGGCGTTTCGGCGAAGCAACCCTGGACGTGATTGAAAACGAGGGCGAGCGGCTCCAGGAAGTCGAAGGCATCGGCCCCATGCGGCTTGCGCAGATCCGCAAGGCCTGGCAGGACCAGAAGGAAATTCGGGATCTGATGGTCTTTCTCCAGGGCCACGGCGTCAGCTCGACCTATGCCACCAAAATCTTCAAGCGATACGGAGTCGGCTCCAAGACGGTCGTCGGGGAAAATCCATACCGGCTTGCCATGGACATAGCGGGGATTGGGTTTCTGACCGCTGACCGGATTGCGCAGAAGCTGGGCTTCGCCCCCAATTCGCCGCTGCGTGCCGAAGCGGGCCTCCTCTTTGCCCTCCACGAGAGCGTCTCAGACGGGCACGTCTGCCTCCCCCGTGGACTGCTCATGGAGCAGGCGGCGCAGCTCCTTTCGATTCCAGATCCCACCCTTGTCGCCGCCCTGGAATCGCTGCTCGCTCAGGATCTCGTTGTCCAGGAGACGGTCCCCGCCAATGCTGGAGATGTCGGGGAGCATCCGGTCCACGTCTACCTCAAAGGGTACTTTCTCGCTGAGAAGCAGGCCGCGAGAAGGCTGCTGACGCTTCAAGCCCATCGGCCCTTGCAGCGCAGGATTGACGCCGACCAGTCCATCGCCTGGCTCAAAACGAAAATGCCTTTCAAGCTGGCTCCCCTCCAGGAAGAGGCCGTGCGGCAGTCTCTGAAGGAGAAGGTCATCGTGATCACGGGGGGGCCTGGAACGGGGAAGACGACCCTGATTCGAGCCATCCTTGCGGTCTATCGCCAGCTTGGGGCTCAAGCGTGTTTGGCGGCGCCTACGGGCAGGGCCGCCAAGCGACTGAGCGAAGCCACCCATTACCCGGCGAGCACGCTGCATCGCCTGCTCGAGCTCAGCCCGCAGCAGGGACGATTCATGCGCGACGAATACAGGCCCTTGAGCGCCGATTTGATCATCGTCGACGAGTGCTCCATGCTCGATGTGCTCCTTGCGCATCACCTGCTCAAGGCGGTCCCCGGACACGCGACGCTGGTCCTGGTGGGGGACGCGGACCAGTTGCCTTCCGTTGGCCCGGGAAACGTTCTCAAGGACGTCATTGGCTCAGAGCGGTTTCCCGTGGTGCGGCTGGCGGAAATCTTCAGGCAGGCGCGGCAGAGTCAGATCGTCATCAACGCACACTTAATCCAACAAGGCAAGCTTCCCCGTTTGAAGCCACCCGATGAATCCTCCGGTGAGGTTCTCCAGGATTTCTACTTCATCGAAAAGGACGATCCCGAGGAAGTCGTCCGCCTGATCCTCCGCCTGTGTACGGATCGCATCCCGGCGCGATTCGGGCTGGATCCGGTCGAGGAGGTGCAGATCCTGAGTCCCATGCACCGGGGATTGGTCGGATCCCAGCACCTCAATACCTCCCTTCAGGAGGTGCTCAATCCCAGTGGAAAGCCCGTCGAAAGGGGAGGACGGTTGTTCCGCGTGGGGGATAAGGTGATGCAGGTCCGCAACAACTATGACAAGGATGTCTTCAATGGCGACTGGGGAAGAATTCGGGACCTCGACATGGAGGCCCAGGAGCTGGCGGTGGAATTCGACGGGCGAGCGGTCACTTATGACTTTTCGGAACTGGACGAGCTGCAGCTCGCCTATGCCGTGAGTGTGCACAAAGCTCAGGGAAGCGAGTACCCGGCCGTCATCCTGCCACTGCTCACGCAGCACTATGTGATGCTGCAACGGAACCTGCTTTACACGGCCGTTACCCGGGCAAGGAAGCTTGCCGTCATCGTTGGCACGAAGAAGGCCCTGGCCATTGCCATCCGAAACGATCGCATGCTGCACCGCCACACCCTTCTCCGAGAACGGCTGCTCGGAGTCATTGGATAAGGTCAGTCCATTTCGTTGGCCCAGAGAAGGCCATGGATTTTTGAAGGCCAAGATTGATTCTTCTTCCCAATGGAGTACTATTGGGTCGTGACCAAGCCAATGCAACTCCGACATGATCCGAGGATTCATCCATGTCCCACGTCCTGACTGACGGCTGTAAGCGCCGCATCGACTACCTGCGCCTGTCCATCACTGACCGATGCAACTTGCGTTGTACGTATTGCATGCCCTCGGAAGGTGTTCCGAAGCTGGTTCACGACGATCTTCTGCGCTACGAGGAGCTTGTTCGCCTGGCACGCATTGTCGTCGACATGGGGATCACCAAGATTCGTGTCACGGGAGGGGAGCCTCTGGTCCGAAAGGACGTCGTGTACCTTTGCCAGTCCATTGCGCAGATCCCCGGACTGGACAGCCTGAGTCTCACCACGAACGGCGTCCTCCTCGCAGACCACGCGGAGGCTCTGGCCAAAGCCGGTATCCAACGGGTGAACATCAGCCTGGATACGCTCAAGCGGGAACGGTTTCTGGCGATCACGCGTCGGGACGCGCTCGATGATGTTTGGCGTGGGATCGAGGCGGCGGAGCGCGTGGGATTGCGACCCGTGAAGTTGAATGCTGTGATCATGCATGGCATCAACGACGATGAAATCGAGGACCTTGCGGGACTGACCCTGCGCTATCCCTACCATGTCCGGTTTATCGAGTTCATGCCTTTTCGTTCCGATGAGTTCGAGCGCCGGTATCTTTCCTGCGAGGAGATCCTCGCCCGCCTTCGGGCCATGGGGACCGTAGAAGAGGCTACCAGTCGCAACAGCAACGGTCCCGCCCGTTACTTTCGTTTCCAGGGCGGCGTGGGAAAGATCGGTCTCATCAGCCCGATCAGCCATCATTTTTGTCCGGCTTGCAACCGACTGCGACTGACTTCGGATGGAAAGCTTCGTACCTGTCTCTTCGCGGGTGTCGAGACGGACCTCAGAACAATGATGCGGAATGGGGCTACCGACGACGCCATCGTGCGATGCATTCTGGATGCGGTGGCGGTCAAACCCAAGCGGCATGAGCTCGACAGCGAAGTCTTTCGCAAATGCATCGGGCGTCCAATGGTCTCCATCGGAGGCTGATTTCAAGGAAGCTCGGGAATACCCGTCTCTGCGCGCGCGGGATGCGGTTCCCCTAGACAGGTCGTTGATCCTTATGCGGCTCATCCTCAACGCGGACGATTTCGGAGCAACGAAGGCCGTTAACCGAGCCGTCGTCGATGCCTTCAAGCGGGGCGTCCTGACGAGCTGCAGCATCATGGCGTCGGGAGAAGCCTTTGACGATGCGGTGCACCGGGTCGCGCAATGCCCTGGCCTTGGGATTGGTCTGCATCTGGTTGCGGTTCATGGCCGATCGGTCCTCCCTCACCGGGATATTCCGACCCTGGTCGATTCGACCGGCCGGTTTCCCGATGATCCCACCTGGGCGGGCCTGCGCTATTTTTTTTCCCGTAAGGCACGCCGGGAGCTGCATCGCGAGCTCGCGGCCCAGTTTGAAAAGGCGCTCGCCGCAGGCATCCCCCTCACGCATATCGACTCCCACCTGCACCTGCACGTGCATCCGGTGGTCTTTGATCTTGCTGTTCAATTAGGCGCCCAATACGGGGTCCTGCGGATGCGTGCTCCTGAAGACGACTTCCAGCTTGCAACGCGGTTCGACAGCAACCTGCCCCGCGGAAGGGCTGCGGAGGCCAGGATCTTCCGGATTTTAACGCGTCGGATGAAGAGGCGATTGCGTGCGGAAGGGTTCGTCTTCACCGAACGAGTATACGGGCATTTCCTGACGGGGAGAATGTCTGAGGGGTACCTGCTCTACGTGCTGGATCGTCTGAGCGTGTCAACGGGCGAAGTCTATTTCCATCCCGCTTTGTTCGATCACTTCGCCAACCTCGATGGTGTCGACCGGCAACGACAGCGCGAGTATGAGGCTCTCGTGAGCCCACGGGTCATCGAGCGAATGGAGGAGCTGGGCATTTCGCGCATTCGTTACCCGGAGCTGTGCCGTTAGGCGAGGACCTCGCCATGCCCTCCAAACGCTATTGATGCAGTGAGTGAATCAATTGTTCCAGTTCATGGGCATTGACGGCATTCGGACGAAGGGTCAGAAAAGTCTGAAGATACACGGCGGCTTCTTTCTTCTGCCCTATGGCCAGGTGGGCCATTCCCAAATTATAGTAGGCGGGTGAAAATGATGGTTCTAGCTCGATTGCTCTCAGGTACTTTGCTATGGCCCTATCATAATATTTCTCATCGAAATCGCGATTTGCATTTCTGTAAAGAGACTTGACTTCATTTCTTTGTATAGATAGTGTAACCGGGGTTGTTTTATCAATAGGTGTTGAATGTGTATATAAAGAGGCTTGTCTAATTGAGTAATCTATAGCTGACGACAGATCTGCCATAAATAATAACAGTAAAAGGGTAAACCCTGACACTGTTAGGATATATGGCTTGGGTGGAGTATAGGTCGCCAACATTTTGTCCTCCATCGGTCGTGTATGTCGATCTTTGAAGTGGGGAACGGTCTTGCTGAAGAAGGGGGCGGTGGTTTTGCCCACATGGATTTAATTCGTGTCATACGATTCAGAACATGAGCGTTTTCCATGGGGGAGACAAGGTTCGTGCCTTCTTGGGGTACTTTTTCAGGATCGACTTGTCAGAGCGACTCCAGTGATGACCATGCAAGCCCCGAGGGCAAGGGAAACGTCGATGGGTTCGTCGAGGAGGACGTAGGCGAGCAGGATGGACGTCAGGGGAACGAAATTGATGAAGACGCCGGCGCGAGACGGTCCAATGGCTCTGACTCCTTCATAGTACCAGATAAAGCCGATCGCTGATCCAAACACGCCCAGATAGACGATCGCGGTCCAGGTGGCCCTCGAATAGGGCGGGGTGGAGGTGAGCAGACCTTCCGAAAGGGCAGGAACGAGTAGAAGAGCCGTCCCGAGGATGCAGGCGTACGTCACGGCCAAGAGCGGGCTAAGCGCTCGCATCACGCTCTTGCCAACCAGCGAGTAGGCCGCCCAGCTGACGACGCAGCCGATGATGAAGAGCTCTCCTTGCCCGAAGCCTGCCATGAGGAGGGCTGTATCTCCTTTCGATACGACAAAAGCCGCACCGCAAACGGACGCAAGAATGCCCACCCCGTTGATTGGACGGAGGCGTTCTCCGAAGATGATCGTTGAAGCGAGAGCAATGAAGGCGGGGTTGGTTGCGATGATAAGGGACGCCCGGTTGGCCGGAATCGTCTTCAGACCGGAGAAAAAGCAATAGTTGTAGGCGAGCACCCCGGTTAGACCAAGAATCAGGATGGGGATGACCTGCTTGCCCTCCGGAAGCGGAAGTGTCCCATGAGTCCAGAAGACAAACGCCGCAAGGACAAGCGATGCAACCAGAAAACGAAGAAATGCGGCACTGAAGGGTGGGACTTCGCGCGCAATAATTCTCCCGGCGACAAAGGTGCCACCCCAGAACGCAGCCGTCATGAAAAGTCTAAGGTACAACAGGGCCCGTTCGGATCGGCATGGGATCGGATCAGTGTCCATGGCAGTCTGAGGCTCCTTCTGAAGGGCTGAGGTGGTGTCGGTTTTGATGCGGAGGCGAGGGCATCGGTCTATGAAAGGGGTTTCCGAAAATGGCTCAGTCAGAGCGTGGGCAGGTCGTCGAGTCCGTTGATCTTGCACGTTACATGGGCAAATGGTACGAAATCGCTGCGTTTCCAACCTGGTTTGAACGGGGTTGCTGCTGCTCGACCGCGGAGTACACGCTTCAGGGCAATGTCGTGACGGTTCGGAACAGTTGTCGAAGAGGGCATCGGGATGGCAAGCTCAAGACCGCAACGGCCAAAGCTTGGCCGGTCCAAGGGGCCAACAATGCGAAGCTCAAAGTCCAATTTTTCTGGCCATTTCGAGCGGACTACTGGATCATCGCTCTTGACCCCGACTACCGATATGCCATGGTCGGGCATCCAAAGCGGAAGTATCTCTGGATCCTCTCCCGCACCCCGGTCATGGAGGAACAGATCTATCGCGAGCTGATCACCGCGGCGGCATGCAAAGGCTACGATGTACGCAGACTCCGACTCACCGATCAGGGTTGTTGGAGACGATGATCGACCGGGATAAGGCTGTCAGCTCACAGACAACGCGACCTGGAAGGCCCGGATCGAGTACTGGCATCCGACGAGGGCAATGATAACCATGGCCATGTAAAACCACCATTTGAACGACGGCTTTTGGATTACCAGGGCAACAGCGCCCAAGACCAGGCTCAGCTGGAGAAAGAGAAGGGCCAGGTCGAACAGGTCCCCGGCCTGCCCCAGAATCTCTACCTTCTTGTCCCATTCCTTGGCCCCGACAACCTTCCCGAAGACACCGTCGATCTCCTGAACCCAATTCTCGCGGCCGACCCCCGCCGAGCCGAGCAGCAGCTCCTTCTTTTCTTTGTTGTATCGCTGGATCTGCTCTTCAAGGTCGTTCACGTGCGTCTGCAAGGCGGAAACCTGCTCGGAACGGATGGAGCCGGATTCGATCAGCGTGTTGAGAAGATCGCGCTGGCCCTCGACGAGGCTCTGCTTGACGCTTTTCGACTGGTACCAGGCGTACACGTTCGCCTTGGCGTTGTTGCCGATGATCTCGTCATCGCCGTACTTGCTCGCCCCTAGGTCGGTCACGGCGAGGATGGCGGCCAGGAAAGCAGATCGGAAGAGCGTCGTGTAGGGAAAGAGTGTAGATCTCGGTGGT
>CALBZH010000130.1 GCA_937889795.1 uncultured Syntrophobacteraceae bacterium
GAAGGTCGAAAAGGAACGGAGGAAGTAGTCCCATGGCCCGATGGAATCCCAAGAAACGGGTTTTGGAGCATGAGCACTCGAAGTTCTGGCAGCACCACCTGGCCGATGTGCCGGAGCCGAACCTCATGCGCGAGATCTTCCCCTACGAAGACGTCCCGCGGATTGACTTCGACAGCAAGATCCAGCCGATCGACCCGGCGGAGGACATCTTCATCACGGACACGACCTTCCGGGACGGCCAGCAGGCGCGCCCCCCGTATACGGTCGAGCAGATCGAGATCATCTTCGATTTTCTGCACCGGATGTCCGGACCCAACGGCGTGATCCGCCAGTCCGAGTTCTTCCTCTACACGGACAAAGACCGGGAAGCGCTCGACATGTGTCGCGCGAAGGAATACCGGTACCCGGAGATCACCGGCTGGATCCGCGCGGTCGAGCAGGATTTGCAGCTCGTGGTGGACGCGGGTCTCCCCGAGACGGGAATCCTGACGTCGGTTTCCGACTACCACATCTTTCTCAAGCTCAAGCTGGACCGGCCTGGTGCACTCAAGAAGTACCTTTCGATCGTGCGGGCCGCCTTGGACAAGGGCATCAAGCCGCGCTGCCACTTTGAGGACATCACGCGGGCGGACATTTACGGGTTCTGCATCCCGTTCGCCATCGAGCTCATGAAGCTCCGCGAAGAAAGCGGGATCGACATCAAGATGCGGTTGTGCGACACCTTGGGCTTCGGCATTACGTATCCTGGCGCAGCGCTTCCGCGCAGTGTTCCCGGCCTGGTGCGCGCCTTCATCGACGACGCCGGAGTGCCGGGCAGCCTGCTCGAATGGCACGGCCACAACGACTTCCACAAGGTCCTCATCAATGCCGCGACCGCCTGGCTTTACGGATGCGCGGGAGCGAACGGCACGCTGCTCGGCTTCGGGGAGCGCACCGGAAACGCCCCGATCGAGGGCCTCCTCATGGAATACATCGGCCTCAAGGGCGGACCCAACGGGATCGACACGACCGCCATCACGGACATGGCCGAGTATTTCGAGCGGGAGCTGGACTACCGGATTCCGCCCAACTACCCCTTCGTGGGCGAGGAGTTCAACGCGACGCGCGCGGGGATCCACGCGGACGGCATCGTCAAGCAGGAAGAAATTTACAACATCTTCGACACCAAAAAGCTGCTCAAGCGCCCCATCAGCATCATCGTGACCGACAAGTCCGGGGTTTCGAGCATCGCCTACTGGGTCAACACGCGGCTGCGCCTGGAGGGCAACCGGCAGCTCGACAAGCGCCACCCGGGGATCGTGAAGATCTACAAGCGGGTGATGCGGGAATACGAGCAGGGGCGCAACACGTCCATCTCGACCGATGAGCTCGAGCGGTGGGCCAGGCGCTACCTGCCGGAATACTTCATCAGCGAGTTCGACCTCTTGAAGCAGAAGGCCTACGGGCTGGCGGCCCACCTGGTCGAGGAAGTCGTCGAAAGCGACCTCATCAAGAGCATGGACCCGGTGCGCCAGGAGCTCGCGCTACAGACCCTGCTGGATCTCAACCCGTTCATCCAGTACATTTACATCACCGACAAGGAAGGCCGGAAGACCACGCGCAACATCACGCACATCGTCGACAAGGCCAAGTACGAAAGCGCCAAGGTGGGCGAAGACCTGTCCGACCGCCCCTGGTTCATCGAGCCCATGCGCGACGGCAAGGTCCATGTCACGGACTTCTACACGTCCCGCTACACGGGAGCCCTGTGCATCACAGTCTCCGCACCCATCCGGGATGAAACCGAGGAGATCGTCGGCGTGCTCGGCATCGACATGCGGTTTGAAGACCTGGCCAAGATGGAAGAAAGCGGGGACGTCGGCCCCGCTTAGAACTGAAAAGCTCACTTCACCGCGGAGGACGCAGAGCGCGCAGAGGAAAACGAGAAGGGAAGAATCGACTGAGATCCCCCTCTTTTGGGTCCTTCTCAGCCTTCTCTGCGGCCTCCGCGGTGAGTTGTTCTTGTTCTTTTCTTTTCGTCCGTTTCTTTGTGGCGACCTCACGGGCTCCTGGCTTGAGGATGTTCGTACGTTGAAGATACGCGTTGTAAGCCTTCTGCTCGCTCTTCTCCTCTTCGGATGTGCCTCGGCCCCGCCCGAGCCGGCTCCCCCGTACATGACCCGTCCGGGCGGCAAGATGCTCCGGACGCAGCGGCCCTACCAGATCAACGGCATCTGGTACTATCCCATCCCGTCGGCTCAGGGGTACTTGGAAGACGGCATGGCCAGCTGGTACGGGGAGGACTTTCATGGGAAGCCCACTTCCTGCGGCGAGCCCTACGACATGTGGGCCATGACGGCGGCCCACAAGACCCTTCCTCTGGGCACCTACGTGAAGGTGACCCACAAGCAGACGGGAAAATCCGTGATCGTTCGGGTAAATGACCGGGGGCCCTTTGTGGCCGGACGGATTATCGATCTCTCCTGCCGGGCGTCCCAGGCGCTCGGATCCTATAAACCGGGTCTTGCGCCCGTGCGCGTCGAAGCCGTTCAGGTGGCTCAACAGGAAGGCGTCGGCCAGGCAACGGCCTGGAGAGTGGACCCGGTGCCGTCGTTTCGCTACGGGTCTTTTACGGTGCAGATTGGGGCCTTCAAGGAGCAGCAGAACGCCGCACGCCTGAAAGAGCGAATGACCCAGGGCTACCGGGAGATTTTGGTGACCCCGACGACCTATGCGGGGAATTTCTTCTACCGGGTCCAGGTGGGCGCGTACCGGGATCTGATGGTCGCGCAGCAGGAAATGACACGGCTCAGACAACAGGGATTCGGCGATGCGTTTGTGGTCGCCATGGAGGGGAAATAGCGTGCTGCAGGTGATCGAATATCCGTCCGAGAAAGCCGAGGCGAGACTGGTTGAGATCGCGGCCCGACGCATGGGGGCCGACCCGGCCCTCGAAAAATCCGTTCTGGAGATTCTCGAGACCGTCAGGACGGGGGGCGACGCGGCCCTGGTCGACTACTCACGGCGCTTCGACGCACCCGATTTCGACGCGGCCAACCTCACGGTGATGGATGAGGAGATCGAAGCCGCGTATGGTGCAGTGGATTCCGACTTCCTCGACATCCTGCATGCGGCCATCGGGAACATCGAAAGCTTCCACCGACAGCAGCTTCACCCGTCCCACTTCACGACGCACCCCGACGGGACCCTGCTCGGCCAGATGGTGCGGCCGGTCGCAGCGGCGGGCCTCTACATCCCAGGTGGCAAGGGAGGCGAAACCCCGCTCATCTCTTCGGTCCTCATGAACGGCATTCCGGCGCGCATCGCGGGGGTCAAAGACGTCGCCCTGGTCACGCCGCCCCGCAAGGACGGCTCGGTCAACCCGTATCTTCTGGTCGCGGCGCGAGAAGTGGGCGTCTCCCGGATCCACAAGATCGGGAGCGCGTGGGCGATCGCGGCCCTGACTTACGGGACCGAATCGATCGGGCGAGTGGACGTCGTCGTCGGTCCCGGGAATGTCTTTGTCGCGCTCGCGAAGAAGCTGGTTTCCGGGGAGGTCGGGATCGACATGCTGGCCGGCCCCAGCGAAATCCTGGTCGTTGCAGACCACGCGGCCAACCCCGACTTCATCGCCGCGGACCTCCTGAGCCAGGCGGAGCACGATGCCATGGCGAGCGCCGTCTGCATCACGACGGACACAGGCGTGGGGGAACGGGTCATCGAAAGCCTCCAGCGGCAGTTGCTCGCCCTGCCCCGCCACGACATCGCCGAAGAATCGCTCAAGCGCTATGGAGCCATTTTCCACGTAGCCACCGTGGAGGCGGCTCTTGGACTCGCCAACCGCATCGCGCCCGAGCACCTCGAGCTCCAGGTCCAGGACCCCTGGCTATGCCTGGGCATGATCGAGCACGCGGGAGCCGTGTTCCTGGGGGACTGCACGCCAGAAGCCGTCGGGGATTACTTCGCCGGCCCCAACCACGTGCTCCCCACGGCAGGAACCGCCCGGTTCGCCTCGGCCCTCGGCGTCGAGAGCTTCATCAAGCGCACCAGCGTCTTGGCCTACTCCCGGAAAGCCATGGAGCGCGACGCCGCGTCCATCATCCGCCTGGCGGAGCTGGAAGGCCTCACTGCCCACGCCGCCTCCGTTCGCGTACGTTTGAAGGGATGAATGCAGCGGAAGGCCGCCAGGCTCATCTCCGGGCGAGCTCCCGGAGCCACCCCGGCTAAATGCGGAGCACACCGCCAAGAGCCGCTTTTTCGTCTGGGGAATGACGCAAGATTTTGGACCGGAGAAACCATCTGCCCCACGGCAATGCCACTGACTCAGCGGGTGTCACGGGCAAAGTGGAGCCGTTCCACGAGGACTCTTTTTCGGTAGCGCCGTCTTCCATGGCGGCGTTCAGGTGATCGAGCGGCTGACGAGGACCGTTTCGCCGCCATGGAAGGCGGCGCTACCATTGGGACGCACGACCCAATCGTTGTTCCCTGCGGTGCCCAAGATCCGAGACGGCCGATGTCAGACCGGCACCGCATCGTCACGTTGCTCCCACGGACGTCTCCTCCGCCTCAGGGGAGATCCGCTTCCCTCCCCCTTCCGTACTCTCCACAATCCAGCTCAGATAGGCGGGCAGCCCCTGCGCGATGGGCATCGCAATGATCTCGGGCACCTCGTAGCTGTGCAGCTCCTTCACGCGCTTCTGCACCGCCTCCACCAGCTCCGATCGCGTCTTCATGATGAGCAGCAGCTCCGCATCCTCGCGGACCTCCCCCTTCCACCAGTAGATCGACTGGATCTGAGACACCAGGTTCACACAGGCCACCAGCTTCTCGGCCACCAGCGTCCGTGCGATCTTCGACGCCTCCTCCGCCTTGCCGGCCGTGACGAAAAGGATCGAAACCTCCATGCCATGTCCCCTTTCTTGGGATGATCGCGTCTTCTCGACGGACTTCCATCCTTACGGTGCTTCCCCTTTGCCGGCCTCCAGGTGATCCAGCGGACTCACCACGGCCCGCAGGTCTTTCTGCATGACGTGGGTGTAAATTTCGGTCGTCTTCACGTCCGCGTGCCCCATGAGCTCCTGGACAACCCGAATATTGACCCCGTTTTCCAGCAGGTGGGTCGCGAAGCAGTGCCGAAACGTGTGGCAGCTCACCTGCTTCAAAATCTTCGCCCGGTCCACGGCCACCTTCACCGCCTTCTGAAGGCCGGATTCCAGCACATGATGGCGTCGCTCCACCTTCGTGCGAGGATCGGTGCTCACGTTCTTGGAGGGAAACACGTACTGCCACCGAAACTCTCTCGCGGCCCCGGTGTATTTTCTCGAAAGGGCCGGAGGCAGATAAACCTCTCCCCCGCCATTGGCGAGATCCTGCTCGTGAAGCTGCTTTACTTTCTGGAGATGCGCCCGGAGCTCCGCATGGATGGCGCGGGGAAACAGCGTGGCCCTGTCCTTGTCCCCCTTGCCGGCCCGGATCATCATGAGGCCCCGATCGAAATCCAGGTCCTTGACTCGGAGCCGCACGCACTCCATCAAACGCAGCCCTCCTCCGTAGAGGAGCTTGGCCATCAGCAGATGCGTCCCCTTCATTTCCGCAAACACCTGCTGCACTTCCTCCTGCGTCATGACAACGGGCAGCCTCGGATGCCGCTTGGCCCGAACCGCTTCGATTTTCCCCTCGATCGGCTGGTCCAGCACCTCCCGGTACAGGAAGAGGATTGCATTGAAAGCTTGATTTTGCGTGGATGCCGAAACTCTCAAGTTCGTAGCCAGATGGCTCAGAAACGCATCGATTTCCACCTTCCCCATTTCCTTGGGATGGGTCCGGCTCCCGTGATACTTGATAAAGCGCACAATCCAGTCGCAGTAGGCTTATTCCGTTTTGTAGGCATAATGATGATACTGCAGCACCTGCCGCACCTGGTCCATCAACCGCAGATCGGGATCTGGTCTGAATTTGCCCTTGCTTTCCATCTTTCCGCCATGTATCGTCAGACAAGTGGAAACACACCCGCAGTTTCAGCCATTTTTCTGGTCGTAATATCATGATAGATGGAAAAATTACCATGCTATAGAGGTCCTATCAAGGAAACTTTTCCACCTATTCAGATTGTTAGTATCAAGAGAGACGAAAGGCACTCAATGGCTTGGCCAGTACCCCATTACTCAAGAAAGCAAATTAACAGAGCTGGTCAAATCATCGCGGATGATGATTCCGAAAGTGAAGATTTCTTTTGGGCCTTCGATGTCGTTAATAATTGGCGTTCTTGTCACGGCTATCCTATCAATACTTTTCAAGCTACGCTACGTCAGAAACTAAAGGGTATCGATCCTAATGCTTTGGTAGCACAGCGCCTAAAACGCATGCCATCGATTATTGGCAAACTTAGGCGATTTCAATCTATGCAATTGGCAAGGATGCAAGATATAGGTGGTCTGCGTGCTGTTGTGTTAAATCTTAAGCAAGTTAGGGCTTTAGAAAGAGCGTACTTATCTAGTAAGTTCAATCATGAGTTAGTTGGCACAAAAGACTATATTTCAGAGCCTAA
>CALBZH010000131.1 GCA_937889795.1 uncultured Syntrophobacteraceae bacterium
AGGCGCCTGGCTCATTTCTTTTCGATTGCCGGTCCGGGGTGCATGGCCATGCTGGCGGACACTGACGCAGGCTCTATCGTAACGGCGGCACAATCGGGCGCCCGCTGGGGATATCGCTTGCTGTGGCTGCAACTCCTGCTGATCCCCATCCTCTATCTGGTTCAGGAACTGACGGTACGCCTTGGCTTATTCACCGGCAAAGGACAGGGGAGTCTCATTCGCGACACGTTCGGACGAGGTTGGGCCTGGTTCTCGGCAGTCGTCCTTCTTGTTTCTACCGTGGGAGCTCTCGTTACCGAGTTCGTCGGCATCGCCGCAGCAGGATCGCTTTTGCCATCCCGGTGCCTTACAGTGTGGGTCTCGGTGTCCTCTTCCTGCTCAGTGTCGTACTGACGGGAAGCTACCGCAGGGTGGAGCGTATCGGGATCGCAGTCGGTCTGTTCGAAGTCGCTTTGGTTATAGCTGCCTTCATGGCTCACCCCGATATGAGTGAGATCAGGAACGAGTTTTTCAGCGTGCCCATTAAGGACAGTGAATACGTAACCCTGGTCGCGGCAAACGTCGGCGCGGTCATCATGCCATGGATGATCTTCTACCAACAGGGTGCGATCGTCGATAAAGGGCTCTACTGTTCATGCGATGGCAATTACCGTTGCTGCCGCTGGGATACGGCTGTTGGCTCCGTCTTTGCTCAGCTCATCATGGTCGGTGCACTCGTTCTCACGGCGGCGACGATCGGCAAGATCAATCCAAGCGCCTCGCTCGATAGCGTTGAGCAGATTGCGGACGCCATCACACCTTTGACAGGCCTGCTTGGGGGAAAGATCCTGTTTGCCGTGGGGATCACCAGTGCTTCTCTGATTGCATCCATCGTTGTTTCTTTGGCCGCCGCATGGGGAGTAAGCGAACTGCTGAATGCGGGAAGAAGCTTCAACATGAGCGTTAAGGAGGCTCCCGGATTCTATTTCGGGTATGCGTGCTCGATCATTGCGGCAGGGTTCTTCGTGCTCGGCGATTTTCACCTGGTAGGCCTGACTATCCTCGTTGAGATTGTAAACGCACTGGTGCTACCCATTATACTGGGTTTTCTCCTCCTTCTGGCTTTGCGCCTGCTTCCCGCTCCCATGAGCCTCAAGGGATGGGAGAAGGCGTTGTTGTGCTCAATCTACATCGCTCTGAGCGCTTTGAGCGTCTTCACGGTGGTGAACATGATGGTCGGTTAGTGGGCGCCAAGAGGAGCCTCCCCGCCACAGTTTGAAATATGGGCTCGTCAACGCCGGCCATGAGACTCATGCTCGCTGTCGGTGACGAACAACTTTCGGGTCAAACGTCATGCAAGAGAGAAGGAGGTTCTGTGGAAAACGTTACGAAGACTCCATCCGCGCTTTCTCCCCGTTGGAGAAATGGGGTTGTCTGGACATTTGTGATTGGCCTCACCGTACTTATTTTCATGTCGGTTCAGGCCTACCGAAATATTCCCCCCATACCGGAGAAGGTGATCGGCCCCACCGGCGACGTAATCTTCACGGGAGACGATATCTCCGCGGGGCAGGAGGTATTCTTGAAATATGGTCTCATGGAAAACGGCACCATTTGGGGGCATGGGTCCTACCTTGGGCCTGATTTTTCGGCGGCATACCTCCTGCACTCGGGGTCGATGCCGGTGAAATGCTCTCGATGGAGATGTTTGGACGCAGCTTCAGCCAACTGATGCCAAGCGAGAGCAAATCCGTTCAGTCGCAGGTTGCGGAATTGCTCAAGGCGAATCGGTACGATGCGGAGAACCGCGTCTTGGTGTTCAGCAACCCGGAGGCACATTCCTTCAAAAAGCAAACGGAGTACTGGAAAGCGCATTTTTCCGATCCAACGGCCAGCGGCGGCCTATCTGTAAACTACATCAACAATTCCGAAGAAATTCGGAAGCTCAGTGCCTTTTTCGCCTGGACGGCTTGGGCTTCGGTGGCATCCCGTCCCGGAGAGACCTATTCCTATACCAACAACTTCCCTTACGATCCGTCGGTTGGGAACACGTTGACCAGCGACGCCATCCTCTGGAGCGCGTTGAGCATTGTCGCTCTGCTGGCCGGTCTGGCCATCGTGCTTTTCGCCTTCGGACGTTTCGATTACCTGGGTTGGAAAGGCGAAGCAATTCATGTTCATCCCAAAATGCTTGCCGGGGCTGCAACCGAAAGCCAGATAGCGACCATCAAGTATTTTGTCATCGTAGCCGCGCTTTTCCTTGCCCAGGTCCTGGTGGGCGGAGCCACGGCCCACTTCAGGGCAGATCCCGGGAGTTTCTACGGGATCGACCTCTCCGCATACCTTCCAAGCAACATTCTTCGTACCTGGCATCTGCAACTGGCCGTCTTCTGGGTGGCGACGGCCTACGTTGCCGGGGGACTTTTGCTTGCCTCAAGCCTTGGGGGCAAAGAGCCCAAACGACAGGCAATGGGTGTCAATGCGCTGTTTGGAGCGCTCGTAGTGGTCGTTGTGGGAAGTCTTTTGGGAGAGTTACTCGGAATTCGCCAGGTATTTGGGAAACTGTGGTTTTGGTTCGGGCACCAGGGATGGGAGTTTTTGGATCTGGGGCGAGCCTGGCAGGTGCTGCTGCCATCGGGCTTGTCTTCTGGCTCTATCTGTTGCGTCGCGGCGTCGCTCCTGCACGGGAGGATCCCGAGCGTAAAGAGATCGCAACCCTGTTCATCTATGCCGCTATCGCAATTCCACTCTTCTATATTCCCGCGTTCTTCTTTGGCAGCAACACCCACTACACCATCGTGGATACGTGGCGGTTCTGGATCATTCATCTCTGGGTTGAGGGCTTCTTCGAGTTGTTCGTGACCGTACTCGTGGCCATCATCTTCTTCCAGCTGGGCATGGTATCCCGAGAGACGGCGCTTCGAATCATTTACCTCGACGCCATCCTGTTTCTCGGGGGCGGCATGATCGGAACCGCGCACCACTGGTACTGGACGGGCCAATACAATGTGACGATGGCTCTGGCTGCGGTCTTCTCAGCTCTCGAAGTGGTGCCACTCACCCTGCTGACTCTCGATGCATGGGATTTCATAAAGCTCAGCGGAACGAAGTGCGAAATCTGCGGCCAGGCTGTTTCCGTTCCGCACAAGTGGACGTTCTACTTTCTCATGGCCGTGGGATTTTGGAACTTCGTCGGTGCGGCAGTCTTCGGCTTCCTCATCAACCTTCCTGTCGTGAGCTATTTCGAAGTCGGCACCATGCTCACGCCAAACCATGGCCATGCCGCCTTCATGGGGGCATTCGGAATGCTTGCCATGGCTCTCATGGTTCTTTCTCTGCGCCAGGTCTTGACGGATGAACAGTGGGCTCGCCCCGAACGATACATCCGGGTTTCCTTCTGGGGCCTGAACATAGGCCTTGCGCTCATGGTCGCGTCGAGTCTTTTTCCAGGCGGTGTCAGCCAGCTTTGGGATGTTCTTCAAAACGGCTATTGGCATGCAAGGAGCCTTGAGTACACGGGCAGATCCTTTGTCCGGCTCATCGAATGGTTTCGCATGCCAGGCGACATGGTCTTCATCGGTTTGGGCGTTATACCGGCCCTGATCGCGGTCCTAACGGCCTACAAGCATTTGGTGTTCAAGAGAGGTTAGGTGGGGCTGCTGCCTTAGTAGTGTGTTGCTGTTCGCATGGTCGAGGAGAATGAAAGGAGAAAATGATGGGACGTAAGGTTGTTCTTGATGAAGAGTGTTGTGTGGGGTGCGGCAGTTGCGCGGAGCTTTGCCCGGAGGTTTTCGAGATGGATGAGGCGGCGGAAAAAGCTCGTGTCATTCTGCCCGAGGGAGGAGATGAAGAGTGTATTGAGGAAGCCATGGCGTCATGCCCCGATGACTGCATTTCCTGGGGATAGGATGTGGGGGGAGACCGAGCGAGCGCCAATCAGCCCCGGCGGGACAGCGATTGAACCGGCGGTGGCCGAAGCAGACAGAGCCTTGGCTTCGGGCTCGGCCGATCCTCTCCAGGAACAGTTGAGCAAGGCTGTAAGGGATTGGATTCATTGGCGATTTGGTCACCTGGTGGAAAAGAAGAAACATTTGAATGAAAGCGTCTCCGCCGGGCGTGAGCATGTTGAGGCCTATGTCGAATTCGTTCACTACGTTGAAAGACTGCACGACGTCGCTACTGGCCAATCTGCGGATCATGGGCGGGCCGAGCCCGGAGAATCCCATCAATAACGCTCCGATCGTCAACCGGGTGAACGAACTTCGCGGCCCTTTCTGGAAATTCATCCAAGGGGAGTCAAAGCGAATGGAAAAGTATGTTTGCACTTTTTGTGGTTACGTTTACGACCCGGCAGAGGGAGACCCTGAAAAGAGTACTCCTCCAGAAGACGGATTTGAGGACTTGCCCGACGACTGGGAATGCCCCGAATGCGGGACGCCAAAGAGCTTGTTCGAACGACGCTAGGTTCTGGGGTTTCTCTGGGGATTAGGGCTGTGTCGGGAACTCCGGTTTTGAGGATTCTGCCCGTCAGGGATTCAGGTGCGTGCAACGTCCGTGAACTGTTCGGATAAGACGACGGCGTATGTTCGTCGTCGGAAAGGGAGGGACGCCATATGGGTGCAGCTTCAACTTACAAGGAGAGAATCACACGGGCGCGGAAGCTCATGCAATCCTATGGGCTCGATGCGATGATACTCACCAAGCCTGCCAACATGTTTTATCTCATGGGAGACGGCAGATTGTGCGCATATGCGATGGTGACCCAGGAGGGGAAGGTGGCCCTCGGTGTCCCGCAGACGGATCTGAATGACGTAAGATCACTCGCCGTGTTCGATCACCTTGTCGGTTTTGAGGATGAGGTCGGGATGATCCATTCCATAGCCCACTACTTCAAGGAATTCGGGATCAACGAGGGAACCGTGGGGCTTGAATATGCCTTCCTTCCTCAACCCAGGATGGGAATGCTCATACACCCGCACGCAAAGCCTGAAGCGGTTGTTGCGAAGGACTGCACCCCGCTTATGTCGGAGCTTCGCCTGGTGAAGGGCGCCGATGAAATCGAGTGCCTCAAAAGAGCTGCGAAAGTAGCGAAAATCGGGATGGACGCGGCGCTGCGTGCCATAAGACCTGGAATGACGGAGAGCGAGGTTGCCGCCGAAGCGGAGTCCGCGATGCGAAAGGCGGGTGCCGTTGATTTCTACCGCAGCTATGTGGCGTCAGGACCGCGGACCAATGTTGCCCATGGGGTGCCCACGCTGCGCAAACTCGAGCCGGGAGACCTTGTCATGATTGACATCCATCCCGTTGTTGACGGCTACACGTCCGATATGTGTCGAACCGTCTGCCTGGGCAAAGCGACCGATGAGCAAAAGACGGCCCACGCCCTCTATGTCAAAGCTCTCGAGGACACAATATCCAAGGCGAAAGCAGGCGTCGACATGGTGGATCTCGAGCACGCAATGCATGACGTGTTTCGGGCCGAGGGGCATGGCCAGCATATCTTCGGGCCTCCCATTCATGGCGTGGGGATCGAGTTCGAGGAATCTCCTCTTCCTGCGGGCCATGCCTTCTTTCACGGAGAAAAGGCGCCGCCGCCCCTCGACCCAGGCGTTGTGATCGCCATTGGGAATTGCGGTCTTTACACGGGTCCCTGGGGTGTGCGGGAAGAAGACACCGTGGTGGTTGGAACGAAAGGACC
>CALBZH010000132.1 GCA_937889795.1 uncultured Syntrophobacteraceae bacterium
ATTCAGTTGGAAACCAAGCTCCGATCGACGATCGAGGCCTACCAGCAGATGCTGGACATGCAGAAGGAAGACGAAAAGGACCGCACCTCGGAGCCCGGCAAGGTCAAGACCATGAACCGTTGAACAAAACCCAGCGTGGAGAGAGACAATGAGCATCAGCCAACAGCTTCTTGAAATCCTTGCCTGCCCGGTCTGCAAAGGCTCGATCGAATTGACGCCTTCCGAAGACGGGCTGATCTGCCACCAGTGCAAGCTTCTTTACGAGATTCGGGACGGAATTCCCATCATGCTCAAGGAAGAAGCGAAACCCCTTCAGGGCTGACCCGCGGATCACACACCAATGTCCAACCCGTTTCGCCTCACTCCTGAACAGCGAGAGCGCCTTGCACAAGCACTCTCCCGTTTCTCGGACCGCCAGGTACTCATCGTCGGAGACCTGATGCTGGACGTTTTCGTCTGGGGGGACGTTCAACGTATCTCCCCTGAAGCCCCGGTTCCGGTGGTGGACGTTCGGGACGAAACCCAGCTGCTCGGCGGTACCGCCAATGTCGCAAACAATGTAGCCTCTCTTGGGGGCAAAGCGGTCGTCTCGGGGGTTATCGGCAACGATCACAGCGGTCGGGAGGTGGTGCGGATGCTGAGAAAAGTCGGTATCCCCACGGAAGGCCTCGTGGTGGAAGACAAGCGCCCGACCACGGTCAAGACGCGCATCATCGCCCAGAACCAACAAGTCGTCCGCTACGACCGGGAGCTTCGCAGGCCTCTGCAGCCTTCATCCATCGAAAAGATCCTTGAATACATCGAAGAACAGTCAGCCGGCGCCGGCGCACTCATCGTATCAGACTATGCGAAGGGCGTCGTCACGACGGATCTGATGGAGGCGATCCGACACCTGGAGCTTCCTGCCCGCTTTCCCGTCATCGTGGATCCCAAGATACAGCACACCGAGCTTTACCGGGGTGTGACCCTCGTCACTCCCAATCATCATGAAGCGTCCCGAATGTCCGGCATTGAAATCGTGGACATGAGCACCCTGACGGCGGCGGGCAGGAGGCTTCTCGACCTCATGCAGTGCCAGGCGGTTCTGATAACACGTGGCAAGGACGGGATGGCACTCTTTGATCAAAACGGGGAGATGACTACCATTCCGACCGTCGCGCGACGCGTGTATGACGTCACCGGGGCCGGAGACACGGTGATCGCAACCCTTGCTCTGGGGCTCGTTGCGGGCCTTTCCACCGATGAGGCGGCCTTGCTCGCCAATATCGCCGCAGGGATTGTGGTGGGAGAGGTGGGAACGGCCGTGGTGACGGCGGAAGGGCTGATGGAGGCCATTCGGAACAGCCCTTGAGATTTCCCGGGGCTTATGGCCGAAGCGGATGGATCCCCGATGAGTGAGCTCAAAGAGCCTTCCCCCGCCAAATTGATCCTTGGTCTCCTGTACCGAGACGAATGCGTTCAACGGGAGGCCCTTGCAAGACTGACGGGGCGGTTCGGCCCCCTCGATTTCCTTTCCGAGGCTCGGCCATTCAGCTACACCCGCTATTACGAGAAGGAGATGGGATCCGATCTCCTGCGCCAAACCGGAAGCTTCCTGACCCCCGTTCACCCGGGCCTTCTGCCGGATGTCAAGCTCTTTTCCAATCGGATCGAGCAGGAGCTCTCCCTGGACGCCAAACGACGGATCAACATCGATCCTGGTCTGCTGAGCGCGGAACGTCTGCTGCTCGCAACGGGCAAGAACTACACCCATCGCGTCTATCTGCGTGACGGGGTTTACGCGGACTTGACGCTCATCTACCAGGGGGGGGACTTTCAACCATTCCCATGGACGTACCCGGACTACCAGGATCCGACCCTGCTTCACTTCCTCCGAACCTTGCGCGCCAAGCTGCGGTGCCAGTTGTCAGGCGAGCTTCCCGTTTCGGTATAGACGAAGGAGACGAACGTGCTCTATAGTATGACTTCTTTTGGGCGAAGCCAAACAGAAGGCGGCGGCTACTCCATCACCCTTGAAATGCGTACGCTGAACGGTCGCACGCTGGACCCGGTCATCCGGCTCCCCAAAAGCTGTATGCAGTTTGAAGATGGGCTGCGCAAGGAGATTGGCCGCGTCATCCGACGCGGTCGAGTCGAAGTCTATGTGCAGATCGAATCGACTGCTCCGGAGAGAAAGGCTCCGCGGATCAGTGCGGAGCTCACGAGCTATTACTGGGGACAGCTCCAGGAGCTGCACAGCCGGTTTCCCGATACGGAGCCACCACGGCTCGATCATCTGCTCAGGATCCCCTACATTTTCGAGCCAGCCGACGAGACACAGGACACGGATATCCTGGGACCAATGCTGAGAGGCGCCCTTTCCGAAGTTCTCGATCAGGTTCAGACCATGCGTCGCACCGAAGGAGAGGCTCTGCTGAAGGATTGCCTTGAACGACTGGCTCTGCTCGGCACCGACCTCGATATCATTGACGGACGGAAGGAGCAGGTGGTTGCTGAATACCAACAACGGCTTGCGCAGCGCATTCAAGAGCTGCTGGGAGACCTCACCGTCGATGAGCCGAGGCTGCTTCAAGAAGTGGCCTGCTGCGCGGATCGCTCGGACATCAACGAGGAGATCGTCCGACTGAGAAGCCATTTCGACCAGATGGCCGCTCTTCTCACGTCCGAAGAGCCGACAGAGGGCAGGCGACTTGATTTTCTAGTACAGGAGCTGCACCGCGAGGTGAATACGATCGGCTCCAAAACCAGTGATCTAAGCACGGTCCAAGCCGTGCTCAGGATGAAGAGCGAAATCGGCAAACTGAAAGAGCAGATCCAGAACGTGGAATGAGATCCCCTCCTTCCCACGTGACACACGCACGCGGTAATGCCCGCGTGGCCCCCCTTGGATCTGATAACCGCGTGAAAGAGGTCTCCTCATGGACGTAAGACTTTTGAACATCGGATTTGGAAACACCGTGCTGGCCAACCGGATCGTGGCCATTGTCTCACCGGCATCTGCTCCAATGAAGCGTCTCAAGGAAGATGCCAAGCAGGCCAACAAGCTCATCGACGCGACCATGGGCCGCCGAACCCGGTCGATCATTATCACGGATAGCGACCACGTCATTCTTTCTGGGGTGCAGGCAGAGACCATTGCCCAGCGGTTGATCAGCGACGGGAACACCAAGGACGCTCCTTCATCCAAGTCGGCCAAGGAATGAGCGGAACAAGCATGGCGAGCCAGACCTCTCCTGGACAGCTCTTCGTTGTCTCGGCCCCTTCCGGAGTCGGGAAGACCACGATTATCCGATCGGCCTTCACACGCTCACCGAATCTCCGCTACTCGATTTCCTGCACCACACGACAAGCCCGTACGGGAGAGATCGACGGTCAGGATTATCACTTCATCACGCGCAAGCGATTTCAGCAGGGCATCGCTGCCGGCCGTTTCCTGGAATGGGCCGAAGTTCATGGCAATTTGTATGGGACGGATGGCGAGCCCATCCGGCAGTGGCTCAGCCAAGGGGAGGACGTGATTCTCGATATTGACGTGCAAGGCGCAAGGCAGATTCGGTGCACGTATCCCGCTGCCCGCACTGTCTTCATCTTGCCACCCTCCCTTGAGGAGCTCCTGAAGCGCCTGAAAGGCCGAGGCACGGAATCGGAGGAGCAGCTGGCACGCCGTATGCGGGCTGCGCACACCGAGCTGGGGGAATCGCCCTGGTATGAATACATCGTGGTGAACGACCGGTTGGAAGACGCGGTCGAGGATTTCCTGGCTATCCTGAGGGCCTGCCGATGCGAGCGCTTGCAGCAGGCAACCCGCATTCGGCCATTTCTGGTGAGCTCGCCGTCGTGACGCCCGCCCCGCCCCGGCCACCCCGAAAGAAGGGAGCTGATTCCCCCCCCATTCTCATCTGCGGAATCAATCCAGTCAAAGAGGCTCTGCGGACCGCTTCGCTTGCCATCCACGAAATGACGCTCGCCCGTAGCGACCAAAGGGCGAAAGAGCTTATGGATCTAGCAGCAGCGAGAAGCATTCCCGTTCGGCGGGACAATCGGGAGGCGCTGACCGCCCTCAGTGGACACTCCCATCATCAGGGGGTCATCCTCTTTGCGTCCTCATTCCCTTACACCGAGTTTGACGCCCTGCTGGAAGCGCCTCTCTGTGATAGAGATCCCCTCATTCTTCTGGATAGCATCCAAGACCCTCAGAACCTCGGCGCGTTGATGCGAAGCGCGTGCTTCCTGGGCGCCAAAGGGATCGTCCTCCCCAAGGACCGTTCCGTGCACGTCACCGCAACCGTGCTCAAGATTGCGGCCGGAGCCGCAGCCTATCTGCCGGTTGTGGAGGTCACGAACCTGGGACGAGCCATGGATCGGCTGAAAGAAAGCGGGTATTGGATTGTAGGACTGGAGGTTCGAGCAAGCCACGTTATCCATGAAGTTGACCTCACGGTCCCGCTGGCCCTGGTGGTCGGAAGTGAGCAGAAGGGTATGCGACCGCTCATCGCAAGAAGCTGCGATTTTCTCGTGAGCATTCCCTCAGGGGGCCCGCTGGAATCGCTCAATGCCGCCACGGCCGGGGCGATAGCCCTGGCGGAGGTGCTGCGGCAGCGGCTGAAGGCCACGGCAGGACGCTGACCCGTTTCAGGGCCGTCGCGCTCCGAAAAGCGCGGTACCAACCCGGATGGTCGTAGCCCCCTCCTCGATCGCCACCTCGAAGTCGTGGCTCATGCCCATGGACAGCTCCGTCAACAGCTCCGGTTTACCGGAGAGATCCTTCAGCTCCACCAGCAGGTGTCGAAGCTGCTTGAAATACGGGCGAACCTCCTCGGCGTGATCCGAATAGGGAGGCAGGGTCATGAGTCCACGCACTTGAAGGCCGCTCATGGACGCCGTTGCGCGGTACAGGGCCGACAGCTCCTCCACCGAAACCCCGCTCTTGGTGCCTTCATCCCCGACGTTCACTTGAATCAGCACAGGGATGGCTCTTCCGATCTTCTGGGCTTGCCGCTCCAACTCGCGTGCGAGGCTCTCTCGATCGAGGGAGTGGATCAGCTCGCATCGAGTTACAATCTGCCTCGCCTTGTTGGACTGCAAGTGACCGATAAAATGCCAGGAGATGTTTAGGTCTGAAAGGGCCTCGATCTTGGCGGCCATCTCCTGAACATAATTCTCTCCGATGGTCGATATCCCAGCGGACACCCCTTCTCGGATCGTTTCGACCGGAACTGTTTTCGTGACCCCGATGAGAGTCACCGTAGACGGGTCTCGCCCGCATCGACGGCATGCCTCATGGATCCTCCTGGTGACACGAGACAAATTCTCGGCGATGATCGTCACGAATCTCCTCCTGAAATCGCAATGGATTCAGAACCGCGGGGTCGGATCACCCGATGGCGCTGCAGCCAGTCAGCAGTTTCCGCCAAGGGGAGACCAACGACGTTGGTGTAAGAGCCGCGAATCGAATGGACCAGGAAGGCCCCGTCCCCCTGGATCCCGTAGGCGCCTGCTTTGTCCATGGGCTTTCCCGTACGCGCGTAGGAGTCGATTTCTCGCTCGGACAGCTGTTTGAAGAGCACTTCCGTTCGGACGGACCGCAGCTCGAGCATACCCCCTGTGTGATGGGCCAGCGCCATCCCCGTTATCACCTCATGCGCTCTCCCGCTCAGTGTCCTGAGTATCGCGACCGCCTCCTCGAACGATTTCGGCTTCCCGAAAGGAATGCCATCAACCACGACAATCGTGTCGGCTGCAAGCACCCAGGCTTCAGGATAGCGCGTTGACACGGTCACCGCCTTCTCCCTTGCCCACAGCTCGGCCATTCGATCGGGAAGCACGTCTGAAAGCTCGCTTTCGTCCGTACCGCTCGGCACGACCTGAAAGACGAGCCCCATGGATTGCAGCAAAGCAGCCCTCCGTGGCGATGCGGATGCGAGTATCAGTGGGGAGACGACTTCGTAGACCATATGAGCTCTTCCAGGCCAGCCATCAGGATCGGGGAAGGTCCAAACCGAATGCGAACACAGCGTTTTCGCTGGTTCTCAGTGCCACTTCCTCGTAGGGACATTCTCGCAACTGGGCAATCTTCTGGACCGTGTAAATCACGTAAGACGGCTCGTTGTCCTTGCCACGAAAAGGCACCGGGGCAAGAAAAGGGGCATCGGTTTCCACAAGCAGCCGATTCAATGGGGCCTTCTTCACGACGTCCTGCTGGACCTGGGCCTTGTTATAGGTCACCGTCCCGGGAATGGACAGAAAGAATCCCAAGTCGAGGCAGCGGCCGGCCACCGCCCAGTCACCTGAAAAACAATGCAGAATCCCGCCCTTGAGGCGAGCGGCAAACCCTTTGACGATGCTGAGAAAGTCCTCATGGGCTTCGCGAATATGGAACAAGATCGGAAGAGCACACGTCTGAACTCCAGTCACGAGTGGATATCTCG
>CALBZH010000133.1 GCA_937889795.1 uncultured Syntrophobacteraceae bacterium
GAAAACCGTTGTACGTTCACGCGTACCGTGGGTTCGAATCCCACCCTCTCCGCCACTTGCCCCTGCGAAAGCGTTCTCCCGATCCGGCTCCGGCCGGATTTTTCCGTTGTATTCGGGGGTTATGCGGGAGGGGCTGTTAACTGGCCCACGCCCCGAAGGGCGCACACGCGTTCTCTCCGGGCCGGTATTCTCCGGACCTGTTAACCGCCGCGCTTTCGGTGAACAGCTTTAAGTCATTGCTTTCAAGTGATCTTTCGAAGTCCGTGATGCACGCGATTTAGAAAATTCATCTGGATGGCGGATGGAACAGAGATCGAACGCCGCCCATTGCGCGCTGGTTCGGCTGCAGCTGGGACCAATCTCACCCCAGCCGCTGTTCGTGCTTTGTGCTGAGTCAACCGCGTGTTACCGTTGTGAAAAAGTGTGAGGCGAGCAGTTGGCCCAGAAGTCAGACATCGAATGGACGGACGCGACGTGGAACCCGGTGACGGGCTGCACCAAGGTCGGTCCCGGTTGTGACAACTGCTACGCCGAGCGGTTCGCAGAGCGCTGGCGTGGAATCCCTGGACACCCCTACGAGCAGGGCTTTGACCTGACACTCTGGCCGTCGAGGCTGAAGCAGCCCGTGCTCTGGAAAAAGCCGCGGATGATCTTCGTGAACTCGATGAGCGACCTCTTCCACAAGGACATCGACCGTACATTCATCGACGCGGTGTTCGACGCCATGGAGCTGGCGGACTGGCACGTCTACCAGGTGCTGACCAAGCGGAGCTCGCTCATGCGCAACTACGTTCGGAAGCGGTATGATGGAGGGCCGGTCCCTCGGCACATCTGGCTCGGCGTTTCGGTCGAGGACGCCGCACACACGAGCCGGATCGAGCACCTGAAGCAGATCAATTCCGACGCATGCTTTATCTCGTTTGAGCCGCTGCTCGGACCGATCGGGGATGTTGATCTGCTGGGCGTCGCTTGGGCCATCGTCGGGGGGGAGAGCGGGCCTCGAGCACGACCCATGGACGAAAGCTGGGCCCGCCAGCTTCGTGACATCTGCGACCGTGATGATGTGGCGTTCTTCTTCAAGCAATGGGGCGGTGCGCGACCGAAGTCGGGCGGGCGTCTGCTCGATGGTGAAGAGTGGAACGGCTTTCCGTGGAAGATCGTCCCGAAGCCAATACTCGATGCTTTGCAGCCTGAGCACGCCTGATGCAGCCAAATGTCGAATATTATCAGGGCCGTGAGCAATCTTACATCAAGCACCTGTTTCTTCAGAAGTACTTCGAAAGTGCTGCTTACAAGCTGTTTCAGGGCAGATCACCTGTTTTCAATTTTGTGGATGCCTTCGCAGGTCCGTGGCGAAATACAGATAAGGCGAGGCAAACGGACACGTCCTTCGCACTTGCCCTCGCAACTCTCGAAAATGTTCGCAGCATTCTCGAAGGGATCGGACTTCGTGGCCTAAAGGTTCGCTTTCGTTTCTGCGAACGCGATCCCGATTCTTTCGCAAGGCTCCAAGCCTTTGCTTCCGAAAACTCGAAGTTCGACATCAAGGTTTTTCCGGGGGCATTCGAAGACAATCTCGGCGCCATTGAAGCGGCTTGTCGGGACATCAGCGGCAGTTTCACCTTCACCTTCGTCGATCCGACAGGATGGGATGTCGACTCGCGCCCGATATTCACGTTCCTGAAGGCCCAGCGTGGTGAAGTCCTATTCAACTTCATGTCGGAACACGTAAACAGGCACGCCGGCTGGGATGGTGTAGCCGCCTCAGTCGGCCGCTTCCTTGCCGATCCTGACTGGAAATCGGCCTTCGAGGCGCTGCCCGACGACTCGAACGAGTCGAAGATCCTGAAGCTTCTCAAGACAAGGATGGAAGCTGCCGGAGCTGCGACATGGTTGCCTGATTTCGCGATCCGCAAGCCCCGCGAAAACCGCATCAAGATGCGCCTCATTCTCGGAACGCACAGCGCGCATGGGGTCGAGGTCTTCCGAACTGTGCAGCAGAAGGTTGAAAAGGAAGGGTTCAGGGTTCGCCAGAACATCCGGACGGCCGAGATGGGGCAGTTATCGCTGTCGGACGACCTCTTCCACGAATTGGACGCAAGCCGAGAGGGCGTTGGTTGCCCTGCCATGGTCGGCTGGGCCAGCGAAACAGTCCTCAAGGCCGTGTCCGCTGACCTTGCCCCCGGTTTGTCCCCGTTCATAACCAGAATCCGTTCCTGCTCT
>CALBZH010000134.1 GCA_937889795.1 uncultured Syntrophobacteraceae bacterium
TCCCGGTCTAATTCGCCATGCTTTCGGCGATCAGGGTCGTGAGATCCTTGATCTGAAGATCCATATCCAAGTTGTTCAGAGCACACGTGAGATGGATCTGGCACTTCGGACACGCGGTCACAAGGGTCGAAGCCCCCGTCGCCTTGGCCTCCTTGAGCCGCTCCACCTGGATCTGCTTGGAGCAGGTCGAGCAGTTAGCCCAGCCGCTTGTGCCGCAGCACAGCGCGTTTTCCTTGTTCCGCTCCATTTCCACGAATTTCGAATCCTGAATCTGGCTGAGAATGGTGCGCGGGCCTTCGTACACATGGGCCATCCGTCCAAGGCGGCACGGGTCGTGGTAGGTGTATACCCCGTTGCCGTTCTGGAGCTTGAGCGCACCGTCAGACGCCATCTTCTGAACCAGGTCGTAGAAATGGACGACCTCGAATCCCAGATCTCCCAGGTACTCCGGATAATGATGCTTGAAGGTGTAATAGCCTTCAGGGCAGCTGAAGACGACCCGCTTGGCGCCGGATGCCCGGATGACTTCGACGTTTCGGGTCGCGAGCTTCTTGAAGACCTCGAAGCGTCCGTTCCACAGCATGTCGTGGCCGCAGCACAGCTCTTCGTCCGTCACGACGGGCTCGATTCCGGCAGCGTTGAGGATCTTGATCACATTGCGGCTGGTCGAAAGGCTGTCCACGCCCAGATCTCTGAAGATGACGTCGAAGTAGGGCATGCAGCCCACGAAAAAGAACGTGTCGCCCTTGTCCGCGATCTTGCCCGCTTCCTTGGCCCAGGCGGTTTTGTGCTGCTTGAGCCCCATGGTCTGGAGCTCCATGACCGACTGGAGCATGCCATGATGAGTCAGCTGAGGGGTGATGCCCCGCTTGGAAGCTTCTTCCCGCAGGCTTCGCATGAACTCGGGGAAGTTAATCTTAGTCGGGCAGCGCTCGTAGCACCGGCTACAGGTCAGGCATGACCACAGCTCGCGGTCCTCGAGGAGCTCGTCGCCAAGCTCGAGCAGCGCCTTCTCGACGATCAGGCGGGGCGAGAAGGAGGGCAGGACCCTCGAAACCGGACAGCTTCCGGTACAGACCCCGCAATCCAGGCAGGCAAACGTCTGGTACTTCTTTACGGCTTCTTCGATAGTCATGCGGCCACTCCGAGCGGAGATTTTCCGAGCTGCTTAATCTTGTTGGTAAAATTCGTGACAATGGAGGCGAAGCGGGATGCTTCGGCCGAGGACACCCACTCGAGGGCAAGCCGTTCCGTGTCGATGCCCATGAGTGAGAGAAGCTCGCTGGTGAGGTTGATCCATTGCTGTGCTTTTTCATTACCGTCCAGGTAATGGCAGTCACCGATGTGTCACCCACTCACCAGGACGCCGTCGGCGCCGAGCTGAAAGGCTTTGAGAACGAAATCGGGGGAGACCCGCCCCGAGCACATGACTCGGATGACGCGGATGTTGGGTGGATACTGCATCCGGCTCACCCCGGCCAGATCTGCACCGGCGTAGGCGCACCAGTTGCAGCAAAAAGCGATGATCTTGGGCTCGAACTCCGCACTCATGGTTTCTTTTCCTTGTCAAACTGCGGGTAGCGGATGTCGGGTCACCCCGACATCCGTGTGAACACCAACGGTTCTATTCGCAGGCTCACTTGCACAAAGCCGCTTCCACCATGGTCAGGACTTCCGTGTCGTTGAAGTGGCGAATCGCCGCGGCTCCGGTCGGACAAGCCACCGCGCAGGCTCCGCAGCCCTTGCAGAGGGCTTCCTGAATCCGGGAGACAAAGATGTCTTCGGCAATTTCAACGAGCTGCGGCGCGCCGTAGGGGCAGACCTCCACGCACTTCCCGCATCCGCGGCACATGGCCTCATCCACGGTGGAGACGATCCCTTCCACCTGAATGGATTTCTGGGAAAGAATGGTCGCGGCGCGCGCGGCGGCAGCCTGGGCCTGAGCGATGCTCTCGTCGATGGGCTTTGGATAATGCGCCAGGCCGCACACGAAGACGCCGTCCGTGGCGAAGTCCACGGGGCGGAGCTTCATGTGCACTTCGAGGAAGAACTTGTCCTGGCTCATGGGCACCTTGAACAGCTGAGCCAGCTCCTCGGCGCCGCGCGTCTCGATGGCGGTCGCAAGGGTCACGAAATCGGGCTTGAGGGTGATCGGCCGTTGCAGGATATGGTCCCGCACCGTCACTTCGAGGGATCCGTCTCCCAGAGCCCGCAGCTCGGGGCGTTGGTCGCGGTCGAACCGGATGAACACGACCCCTTGTCGACGAGCCTCTTTGTAAATGTCTTCGCGCTCGCCGTAGGTGCGGATGTCGCGATAGAGGACGTAGACCTCGGTTTCGGGATTGCGCTCTTTCAGCTCAACGGCCTTCTGGACGGAGAAGGTGCAGCACACGCGGCTGCAGTGGGGCCGCTCGGGCTCACGCGATCCCACGCACTGGATGAAAACGGCGGCATTCGCCTTCTTGACCAGGTCGGAATCCCACTGCTCGTCAAGCTCGTGCCACTTGAAGACCCTCGGGCTTTGGCCGTGCAGGTACTGATCCGTCTGGATCGAGTGAGCGCCTGTCGCGAGAATGGTGACGCCGTGCTCGATGTCGCTCGCGCTCCCGTTCGCCTGAATCGTCGACTTGAAATTCCCGAGATAACCGGACGTGCCTTGAACCACCGAGCTCAAGTGAACGGTGATGTTCTGGTTGTTGTTGACTTCTTCGACCAGCTCGGCAAGGTATTCAACGACATTCTCGCCTTTCCACGTCTTGTGCAGCTTGAGCGCATGACCGCCCAGCTGGTCTTTCCGCTCGACGATGTGCGCCTGGAAGCCTTGTTTGGCGAGGGTGAGGGCGCTCACCATGCCGGCAACGCCGCCACCGACCACAAGGGCGGCCGGGGTGACGGGCACCGAGGGCATCGGAAGCGGCTCGATGAGAGCGGCCTTGGCGACTGCCATGCGCACCAAGTCTTTGGCCTTCTCGGTCGCCGCTTCGTGGTCTCCCGAGTGGACCCACGAGCACTGATCCCGGATGTTGGCCTGCTCGAACAAGTACTTGTTCAGACCGCTGTTTCGCAGGGTTTCCTGGAAGAGCGGCTCATGGGTGCGTGGCGAGCAAGCGGCTACGACCACCCGGTTGAGGTTCTGCTCCTTGATGACCTGGACCAGTTTGTCCTGCGCATCCTGTGAGCAGGAGAAGAGGTTTTCCTGCGTGTAAACCACATGAGGCAGATGCTTCGCGTATTCGACGACCTCAGGAACCTTCACGACGTTGGAAATGTTCACGCCGCAGTTGCAAACGAAAACGCCGATGCGAGGCTCTTCGGTGGCGACGTCGCGCTCGTCGGGGAAGGTCTTTTCCTTGACCAGCGTGTCTCGGGCCGATGCAAGGCTGGCCGCGGCTGCCCCGGCTGCCGCCGACGCCTCCATGACGGAGACCGGAATGTCCTTTGGACCCTGCAGCACACCGCAGACGTAGACGCCTGGACGCGAGGTCGTAACTGGCGAGAAGCTTCCAGTCACGGCAAAATTGTAGTGATCCAGCTCCACCCCGAGCTTGTGCGCCAGATCTTGAACGTCTTCGGATGGCTCGAGACCAACCGAGAGCACGACCATGTCGAAGTGCTCGGTCATCATCGTGCCGGATTCGGTGACGTAGGTGAGGTCGAGACCGTCTGTTTGCAGGTCCGGGTCGACGCTGTGGACTCGGGAGCGAATGAAGCGGACACCGTTTTCCTTGGCCCGCGTATAGTACTGCTCAAATTCCTTCCCATACGTCCGCATGTCCATGAAGAAGATCGCCGCATCGAAATCGCCGTGCGCATGCTCCTTGGCGATGACGGCTTCCTTGATGGCATACATGCAGCACACCCCGGAGCAATAGCCGTTGTCGCAGCGATTGATCTCGCGGGACCCGACGCATTGCAGCCAGGCGATCTTCCTGGGCTCATGCTCGGCCGCCTCCCGGGTCTTCAAGCCGGCAAGCTTCGCCTGGAGGGCTTCGACGTTCTTGGCTGCATCGGCTGCCTGGTCATCCTGCTTTTCCTGCAGCTGCTTGGCTTGCCGCTCGGCCTTGGTCAGCTCTTTCTCGGCGGCCTCGATGTCTGCCTTCAAAGCCATGGCCGACGGCCGAATCACGTGCCCCCCGCTCGGACCACTCGCGCTCAGAAGCCGTTCGAACTCCATGGCGGTGATGACGTTGGGATGCTGCGCGTAGGTGTAGGTGTCAAACTGGCTGGGGTCGAATGCCTTGAAGCCCGTGGAAACGATGACGGCGCCGACCTCAAGATCGAGGGTCGTTGGCTTGTCTTCGTAGTTCACTGCGTCAGCGGGGCAGACTTTGGCGCAGATGCCGCACTTCTTGCCCTGTCCGAGCTGACGACAGCTGGCGGCGTCTATGGCGTAGCCCGAGGGGATGGCCTGGGCATAGTATTTATAGATAGCTTTGCGCTTCCCGAGTCCGGCGTTGTAGGCGTCCAAGACGACTGACGGGCACTTCTCGGTACAGGCGCCGCATGAGATACATTTCTCAAGATCCACGTAGCGGGGCTTCTGCAGAACCTTAATCTGGAAGCGCCCTTCCTCTCCCGCAATGGCTTCGATTTCGGAGTTGGTGAGCAGATTGATGTTCAGGTGCCGGCCGACCTCGACCAGCTTGGGCGAGATAATTCACATCGCGCATTCGTTGGTGGGGAAGGTCTTGTCCAGTTGGGCCATCCCACCTCCGATGGCCGGACCCTTTTCGAGCAAATGAACGTAGTATCCTGAGTTGGCAAGATCCAAGGATGCCTGCATGCCGGCAATCCCACCGCCGATTACCAGGACCGACCCGACGGTCCCATTTCCCTGCTTTGTCGTGGCCATACTTCCTTCCCCCTGATACTGTGGACCCTGCCGGCCCATCGGGTGGCTTTGGACACACCACACGTCGCGGCTCGAAACGTTCCTACACGAAATCATGGACGTGTTTGTAATTTTGATCACAATGCGACAATTCTGATAACCTCAAACACCATTTTTGTCAAGAAAGAGTGAAGCCGTCAATGAAGGGCGGTCGTCCCACGCAAAGGCGTTACGGGACGTACACCGAAGTGAGAGGACAGGGAGACGCGGAGAAGAGGGACGGGGAGAGACTGACAAACGAGCATCTCCCGGGTTGAAGACGGCCTCTGTAGCACGCGGTGCTCCCTCGCATCGTCCCCGCTCCAAGTCTCCCTGTCTCTAAGCCAACATCTTGGCGTGTCCGTGGAGGGGGCGGGCCGAGTCGAAGCTTCGTTAAGAAAACGTCGAAAAGCAGCTTCAA
>CALBZH010000135.1 GCA_937889795.1 uncultured Syntrophobacteraceae bacterium
CCGAAGAGGAGCGGCTTTCCGCGCGCACCGAAGGGCGAGGCTGCGGCGTAGCGGGCTGAGAGGGGGTCGACTTCCCAGACTCCTCCCGCGAGAGCATGGGGGAGGAGGCGCTGGCCGTTTCGCGCTCTGCTCCGTGAGACGACTGGGACCGTTGGGGGAGGGAAGGCGGAGCCTCGCGTTCCGGGCGTGCCCTCCCGACGGAGGCGCCACGCTGTGGGGGAATGTCCGAGGAGCCACTCCCGGTCGGAGCAGGGGGCTTCGGTGCCATGGGGCGGACTCCGTCGTACTTGGCCCCTGAAAGGACAACAACAAGCTCAAGGGGTTTGTCGGACTTCGCCGGGACGTGCGCGTGCGTTTCCGTTGAAGGCTTCGAACCCCTGTCGGCCAAGGAGGCAGATCCTGGAGCCGGAGCTTGAAGGGTTGGCGCTCGATATGGCAAGACAGGCGGTGGAGGAGCCGGCGAGGTCGCTGCATCGGTCGATTGCCGTTCCACTTGGTGCGACTGGATGGGAGGGACTTCAGTGAGCTGGCGCTGCGGGAGCATGCGTTGGTAAACCAGGACCACCACGATGACCGAAGTCACCAACCCGGCCACCCGGAGAGGAGTGCCTCGAAACAGAGGGGACAGTCTTTCCGAAAACCACGTGCGCCAGGCGGGCGGACGGTCCAGCTTTCGGTTCACCGCATCCACAAACCCAGCGGGGGCCGGCATGTGGGGGAGGGCATGCATGGCCTGAAGGTAAGCGCGAAAGGAAGCAAGCTCCCGCGCACATGGCTCGCAATCGCCAAGGTGCGCCTCCAGGGCGCTCCGTTGGTCGGGGGAGAGCACGCCGTCCAGATATTCGGAAAGGAGCTCCCGGGCTTGCTCGCAGTCCATTACAGCACCCCCCTGATGGCTGACCGCAGTTGGCCGCGGGCCCTGGCAATTCTGGATTTGACCGTTCCGATTGGCCAGCCCGTCATGCGTGAGATCTCCTCATACGAAAAACCTTCCACGTCCCTCAGGACAATAACCGATCTGGCGTCCGCCGGCAGCGCTTGGATGGCTGCCTGAAGGGAATGCTCGACTTCATGGCGCTCCATCGCGTCCAGCACCGTTGGAGCGGGGTCGGGCGGATCGACGCTTCCAGCATCGGGCGTCGAGGAGCCGGTCGCAGCGAGTGAAACGGCGTTTCGGCCATACCGATAGGCGGCGGACTGAAGCCGGGTCTTGCAGGTGTTGACGGCGATGGAGCAGATCCAGGTGGAAAAGCTGGAGTCGCCACGGAAGTCCTTCAGGGAGCGATAAGCCTTGAGAAAGGTGTCCTGGGCGCAGTCGCCGGCTTCTTCGTGGTCGCCCATCATCCGAAAGCACAGGTTGAAGACGCGGTTCATGTGGGCTCGGATGAGGCGATCGAACGCATCGCGGTCGCCGCGCGCCGCGGAAGTGACGAGCGTCCGCTCACCGCCGTCGTCCGCGTCGTCCGCCTTCTTCTCCTCGTTCATTGAGACCATCAGCTCCCCAAAAAGTTCCAAGGATCCCGAGAAAGGAAGCAATCGCACCCAGTCCGAAGCCATTATACACGGATGGACACGGATTCACTACGGATGGACATGGATGATGACGAGCGAAAAGGAATCCGACCGACGGGCGTTTCGTTTCTGGTCCTTTGAGGTCCTTATCTTCATGCATGTGTATCGATCATGGATTCGTGTCCATGAGTGTCTCTGTTACAGAGTCCGCGCCCTCCGTTGGGTTCGAGAGGAAAAAGGGAGTTGGCGTTTTTCCCGCTTTCTCTCTATAATGGCGGCCGATCGTGAGGTGAGACAACCCAGTCACTCAAAAAGGAGGCGCTCATGTTATTTCTGGCAATCTTCAGTTATTCACCGGAAGACAGAAATCTTGTGATCGAAAGGGGCATGGGCTCGACGGAGAGCGTCCCGGGTGTGGCGGTCAAGGGCGAATGGTTTGATGTGTCGGGACACCGCGTGTTTCGTCTGTTCGAGGCGGAAGACGAGGTGAGGCTTGCGGCGTCCATTTTCAATTGGACCGATCTCGGGGTGGCGGAAGTGATTCCGGTCATGGAGACCGAAAAGGCCCTGAAGCTTCTCAAGAAGACCAAGCCGAGCAAGAAGTCGTGATGGACGGGATTTCGCCCAGGTCCGAGGACGAGCGATTCGGTCCACGCTCGTAGAGGGAGCCATGGCGGAGTGATGCCGACCGACGCCATGAACAATCCTTCATGCTCGCGACGTGGAGTGTGGAGGATTTCTTTTTCGATGGATGAGGGGCGCTTGCAGAGTTTTCTCAGGGCGGTGCTTCCTGGCGCAGCTGCATTCCTTTTGAACGGGAGAAATCCTGATCGCGTGACTTGAGGAGGCTCGATCGGCCATGAGTCAGCACGACGTTTACCGGTTTCGGCTGTTCCCCCTGGAAGTCGGACACAAGATCCACATCGACGGCGGCGTCTACCGGGGAGATTGGGAAGTTGTGGGGGTAGGGGAGCGCAAGGTCCGGCTACGGTGCCCCGTCAGCGGTCGCGAAGTTGAGCGGGACCAGTTCCTCGCCTTTGTGAGTCTGCAAAAGGGAGTGGAATGGCCGCAGCACGATGAATGAGGAGATGCTCTGCATCGAGTGATGAAGATCGCCTTGAGACAGTGTGGGCGATTCATCCTTGAGTCCCGAAGAAAGGAGGCACGGAGCCATGACGACGGTGATGCCTGAAGGAGAAGCGATTCGCAGGGCCGTGAAATGGATCGCGTCCATGCACGCCGATCACCCTGGGAGTCAGCCTTCTCAATACGTCAGCGAAGCGATCCTCCGATTCGATCTCTCCCCCCTCGAATCGGAGTTCCTGGTGCGCTTCTATAAGGAAAGCAAGGCCCGCGAAGTGGAAGAAGAATAGCTCCGCGTTCGCGATGCTCGATTCCATTTCCGGCTTGTTACCTGGCTTGTTTCCTTGACAGGACCCCGCAGAACCGCTATAAACCTCCGCACCAAGTGGGGATGTGGCTCAGTTGGGAGAGCGCTGCCTTCGCAAGGCAGAGGTCAGGGGTTCGAATCCCCTCATCTCCACCAATAAAAACAAGCACTTAGCCCGGTCCAAAATTTGGTCCGGGCTTCTTTTTGGTCCGGTACCGGACCAAAATGCCCGACTTCTTTGTCACATGGAGCTATATGTGAGCGCCACTCGATCCTTTTTTCTTTCTCCACGCCAAGTCCATCACGGTCCCGTTTGCCCGCATCCTGAACTATGTGGTCAAACCTCTTAGGCTAGATTGCGAATTGCTCTTTGCGGCACCATACTCCTCGATGAGCCACGCCCCCCTCCGCTCAGATTTCCTCTGGCAGACTCCTGCTCTACACTACAGCGATGCCCACAAATTGCTCTGTGATTGTGCACCACATTCTTCCAGATTTGGCATTCCACAAAAAGATGTCAGAAAATTCCTTAAACTGCTTGCAGCGCCTTTACATCAAAAATATACTTCACTATCAGGACGATGTCGAAAGTTGCCCCGCATACAAGAACCGACCCGTCAGACCGGCCTCGCCCTATTTGAGACAACCAGTTACCCAGTACACCTAAGATCCACGGAAACCTTAGAAGCACTGGTAAGCGTTGCACT
>CALBZH010000136.1 GCA_937889795.1 uncultured Syntrophobacteraceae bacterium
GCGTTTCACATCGGTTCCGCCAACCTTCCCTTGATCACGGACAAGGCGTGCCGCAACGCGTGGATCGAACGGCTCTCACATGGCAAGGCCCGTGGGGAGCGGAGCCTTTCGGAAGTGAGAGAGGCATTGGAGCGCCGCTATGCAACTGGCCGCTGACAACCTGCACGCCCTCAACCCCATTGTGAGCGAGGCGCTGCGCAAGCTGGATCCGAAGCCACTGCAGGACCTGGTCAAGCGCTGCGAGGTCCCGGGGGTGCACTACATCGACATCAACCCGGGCTATCTCTCCGCCCGAAACGAGGACCGGATGGCCTTCATGGTCGAGGCGGTTCAGGAGGTGACCCAGCGGCGGCTAATCCTGGACAGCCCCAATCCCAGGCTGCTGGCCAAAGGGCTCGCCGTCTGCCGGGAAAAGCCGATCCTGAATGCCCTGTCTCTCGAAGAGCGCAAAATCGAGGAGATCCTTCCCCTGGCGGCCGAGCATGGAACCCAGCTCGTGCTGCTGCTCATGGACGAGCGGTCCATGGTGCCCCCGACCATGGAGGGGCGGCTCGCCATCGCGGCGGAGCTTCGCGAGCGGGCCGTCGGTGCCGGCCTCCGAGAGGAGGATCTCATCTTCGATCCGGTACTCCCCAATTTGACGTGGCTCGATGGGGCGGCGCAGGTCAAAGAAGTCGTTCGAGCGGTCCGGATGCTCTCGGGCTGGTCGCTCTTTCCCGAGCCCGTTCGGACCATGGTGGGCCTGTCCAACCTGAGAAGCGGGCAGCGGCATCTCTACCCCGTGAGCGTCGAGACGTCCTGCCTCACCATGCTCGCCGGGGCCGGGCTCTCGATGGCGCTCGCCAATGTCCTGCAGCCCGAGCTGACCACGGCCTACCAGGTGATCACACAATTTGCCTCGTGACCGCAAGCCACGACCAAACCGGTTTACGGGCGGAAACCATGGAGGAGCAATGATTGACGCAATGGAGCAGGTCGCCCGCGCGGCGGTCCTGGAAGCCGGAGAGCTGATCCGAAAGCACGTGGGAAACCGATCGTCCATTTCGGTCACCCTGAAAGGACCGTCCGATTTCGTGACCCAGATCGATCGGGCCTGTGAAGAGCTGATCATCGGGGCGATTCGAAGCCGTTTCCCGGACCACCATATCATGGCCGAAGAGTCCACCAACGACGGCTTCCAGGAAGGCATCACCTGGATTATCGACCCGCTGGACGGGACGACCAACTTCATCCACGGCTTCCCGTTCGTGGCGATTTCCGTTGCGGCCTGCGAGAACGGGGTGCCCTTGGTCGGGCTGGTGCTGGATCCTTTGAGGGAGGAGCTTTTCAGCGCCGCAAGAGGCGCCGGGGCGTTTATGAACGGCGAGCCGATCCGAGTCCGGGAATCGGCGACGCCGAGCGATGCCCTCATCGCCACGGGATTTCCCTATCGCACCCGAAAGATTATCGAGCCCTACCTGGCGAGCCTGAGACACATCTTCGAGGTGGTGAGCGGCATTCGTCGGGCGGGTGCTGCCGCGTTGGATTTGGCTTATGTGGCGGCCGGACGCGTGGACGGATTCTGGGAGCCCGGTCTTGCCCCGTGGGATGTCGCCGCCGGGGCTTTGCTGGTTCAGGAGGCGGGCGGAGTGGTAAGCGACTTCTGGGGGAATGGCCACCATATCGCGAACGGCCACATCGTGGCGGGCACCCCGGTCGTACAGCCGTTTCTCCTGGAGCAGGTCAAGACCCACCTGACGCCGGCGGTGGAGCAGAAACGAAGAGAAGGGGAGATGCGGTGACCAGGAGGACCAAGAGATGGGGGGAGAGGGAGACGGGGTGCCCATGAGACAAGGGGCTGGAGGAGCAAGGACGCCGATATCCCGAGGAGCCGGTCAGGGGCTCCCTCCCCGTCTCCCCCTCTCCCCCTCCGTGTCTCCCTCTCCCTGTCCTGCCTCACTGCGGCGGAGTGAGGCTCATCGCCATCAATTTTTTGCTGGTCTCGTAGATGACTTCCATCTTTCGCGGGGAGATGACCTTGCTGACCACGCCCAAGCCGAAGCTGGGGTGGTTGATGAGGTCCCCTTCCCGGTAGGCATCCGTCATCTGGTACGCGGGAATGCCCTCCCGGCTGGCATCCAAGAGGAGCTGGCGCCAGTCCTCGTCCGTCTTGGGCCGTGAGATCCCTTTGTAGAGAACGGAAGGGCTGAGATCTTCCTCGTCCCCTTCCTCGATCATCATGTCGTCATCGGCGGCAAAATCGAGATCGTCCCCCTGGTCGAAGCCCAGGCTGGAATCGTCGTCGAACGTATCCATCAGCTGATCATCTTCAATGTTCTTTGCCATAATGTGTCTCCGTGGGTCCTTTTCCCCTTTCCATTTGCCATGGCACCGTGTATTAGAAGTCCGCTCAAAGGTCAAGTATTTTTGGACAGTTGGACGGGCAACGGCATTCCTGCCAGCGTACAGGCACGCTGGACGTCAGGTGCAGCCGGCATATAACAAGCTGCGCGAGATTTGGAAACATGCTTCAGATCCTGGTCAACACCACCCTTCCCGTCTTCAGCATCATCCTCCTCGGTTACGTCCTGAAGCGAAGGGGGCTCATATCACCCGCGTTTGTCGGTCCCGCGAACCGGCTGGTCTATTACGTGGCCTTGCCGGCCATGCTTTTCGGGACGCTGGTCAAGGCGCCCTTCAAGGAAAACTTCCAGCTGTCCGCGGGAATGTGCCTGGTGATCTCTCTCGGCGTTCTCGTGGGGGTCGCCCTGGTGGTTTCCAGGCTGCTCAAACTGGAGCGCGGGGCCAAGGCAACGTTCGTTCAAACCAGCTTTCACGGGAATCTTGGCTTTCTCGCGTACGCCATTGCTTATTACGCCCTGGGTCCCGAGAACTTTCCGCGCACCTTGATTTTGAGCACTTTCCTGATGATCGGGCAAAACGTGCTCAGCATCCTGGTTCTCTCCCGGCTGGGCACTCGGCTCCTCCACCGGGAGCATCCCTGGCTTTACCTCGTCCGGCAGACCCTGCAGAACCCGGTGATCATTAGCATGGTGATCGGGTGCCTCTTTTCCGCGATCGGGCTGGAGCTGCCGAAAGCCCTCCGGCAGGGGCTCGACATCTTGTCGGGCCTCGCGCTCCCCATGGCCCTGCTTCTGATCGGGGCGAGCCTGTCTTTCGGGATGCTGCAGGCGAGGATGCGGGAGCTGGCGTGGCTCGGGTCCCTGAAGCTCGTCGGTTTGCCCCTGGTGGGGTATGTGGTTCTCCGATGGGTTGGCGTCCACGAGTCACTGGTACTCCCGGCCCTCATTTTGCTCGCGGCACCGCCCGCCACGGTCTCTTACGTCATGGCGGCCGAGCTTGGCGGAGACACTCGGCTTGCGGCCGCAAGCGTTTCCGTCTTCACACTGGTTTCGGCTCTCAGCTACAGCGGCCTGCTGGCCCTCATGAAATAGCCTGGCCGGGATGAGAGGGATGCTGGATGCCGGATGAGAGACTAGGCGACACGTGACGGTCACCTTCTTAATTCGGCATCTAGCATCGAGCCCGGATGCGCGCTGACTTCCGCCGCGCCATGCTACCCGACGATCCAGACGGCCTGGTTGTGGACCATCTGGCAGATCTGCCTGC
>CALBZH010000137.1 GCA_937889795.1 uncultured Syntrophobacteraceae bacterium
CTTGAGAATGGCACGCCCGTCTCGCCAAGTGACCATCATCACGAACAGGAAAACAGCCACACTCACCGCAAACCAACCCCCGTCGAAAAACTTGAGCAGGTTGGCGCCGAAATAGGACACATCAAAGCACAGAAACATCCCAGCAAGCAGCAGCGCTTTCCAGAGCGGCCATCCCCAATTGTAGCGAGTGATGTGAAAGTACACCAGGGTACTGATGCACATGGTTCCAGTTACCGCGATGCCATAAGCCGCCGCCAGGTTGCTGGATGCCTTGAAGGTCAGAGCCAGCCCCAGGCAGCCGATCATCATCATGGAGTTGACCCAGGGCATGTAGATCTGTCCTTTGGTTTCGCCCGACGTGTGAACGATACGCAGTCGGGGGCAGTAGCCGATCTGGATAGCCTGCTGGATCAGAGAGAACACGCCCGAGATCATGGCCTGGGACGCAATGACGGCTGCCGTTGTGGCCAGTGCCACCATCGGATACAGGAGCAACCGAGGAACCAGCCCATAAAAGGGATGGACGGCCGCTTCCGGGTCTACCATCAGAAGGGCGGTTTGGCCGAAGTAGTTGAACAGGAGGGCGGGAAAGACGAGCGTGATCCAGGTGAGTCGGATCGGGCCGGCCCCGAAATGCCCCATGTCGGCATACAACGCCTCGCAGCCGGTGATGCAGAGCACCACGGATCCGAGGACCACGACGCCGTGGAGGTGATTGACGGCAAAAAAATGCACGGCATGGCGGGGGTCGAGTGCCGCCAAGATCCCCGGCACCCGCAAGATCTCCGCCATCCCCAAAATGGCCAAAGCGACGAACCAAAAGACCATGATGGGGCCAAAGACCTTGCCGATGCGCTCCGTTCCCTGGCTCTGAAGTAAGAAAAGCCCCAAGATGACGCCGCAGGAAAGCGGCAGCACGAAGGGCTCAGCCGCGGTTGTGGCCACATTCAGACCTTCCATCGCCGAGAGCACGGAGATGACTGGTGTGATGAGGCCCTCACCGCACAGGAGAGCGGCACCAAAAATGGCAAGGAGCACCAGCACGTTTACCCGTCGATGGGACACGCTCTGCCGTCCCTTGCTCAAGAACAGCGCCGCCAGGGCGTAGATCCCCCCTTCCCCGTGGTTGTCGGCTCTCAAAATGAACATGACGTACTTGACGGACACCACCATCGTCAGCGACCAGAAGATCAGGGACATGACACCGAGAATGTTATCGGTTGTGATTGCGATGGCGTGGGGACCGTGAAAGCATTCCTTGATGGTGTAAAGCGGGCTGGTCCCGATATCGCCGTACACGACTCCCAGGGCCCCCAAAGCGAGCACGAGCTTCTTCCTGAGACCTTGTTGCTCGTTCGGGTCCCCGTGGCCGGAGGAAGCAGAAGGCTCCGCTGGCGAGGGTTGGGAAGGAGGCCCTGCGCCGGGGACGGAAGACGAGCTCATGAATACCCTCCAACCCATGTCTTCGTGGGATAACGCCTTCAGGCATTTCAGCCGCAGGGCCTTTCACAGCCAGACGATACGAGCTCACCCGCTCGGATTGGACCCCTGACATTGATTTGCCCTCGACCCGAACACACCCAAATGGAGAACGGCACTGGTAGGTAGCTGCATTCAGTAGGTTTTCAGCTATCAGCTCCCCTGGAGATTGTCAAGAAGTACTCGGTGCAAATCTCGCCGCGGACCGGGAATCAGGCGGTCTATCAAGAATACTGCTGGATCCCGGCCTTCGTCGCGAAGACGATATGGGAGTCGGACATTGGCTCCTGTGGCCGCCCGCTAACCGACAGCAAGCGCGCGTTCGATCTCGCGCTGCATGGTGAGCACGACGGATACCGGGTCGTTGGCGGTGCTGATGGGGCGGCCGACGACAACATGGTCAGCACCGTTCGCGACGGCCATGCCGGCGGTCACGATGCGCTTCTGGTCATCCATCTGTTCTTCGCGGTTGACTCCGGGGCGGATACCCGGCGTCACGACCAAGAAGTTGTCCCCGAGGCCATCCCGGAGCCGCTTCGCTTCCAGCCCCGACGACACGATGCCGTCGCAGCCGACGTTGAGCGCTCGCCTTGCCCGGGAATACACCAGGTCTTCGATATTCACCGATGTCCCGAACATCTCCTCCATGTCTTCTTTGCCGAAGCTCGTGAGCACCGTGACGGCGAGGATCTTCAGATCGTGCTTGGCTTTGACGGCGGCTTCGACGATCGGATCGTTCCCGTGTACGGTAGCGAACGTCGCACCGCGATCCTTCAGCTGCCGCACGGCAAGTCCCACCGTCTCGGGAATGTCAAAGAACTTCAGATCCACCATCACCTTGTGGCCCCGACCGCGGATCCACTCGATCACCGGAAACCAGCCGGCCAGAAAGAGCTGCAAGCCCACTTTGTAGAATCGGACATGGTCCTCGAGCCTCATGACCCATTCCTTGGCGAGGTCCACATTGTCGACATCGAGTGCGAAGATGATTCGCTCGTTTAACGGGATATTCTTCCCAGCCATTGCGCCACCATTCCCTTGGTCCATCATATTCCGGTTTCACCATCACGAGTCCACTGGGGCAATCCACGCCGGGATCTCCCTCGCATACCGTTCGAAAAGCCTGCCTGACCCATTGGATGCAATGCCTCCCGGAGCTCTCGCGCCTTCGCCCGTCGATCAAGCATTCCCGAACAAGCCCATAAAAGCATAATGGCCCTTCCTGTCAACATCCATTCTCCTCCTCTTGAAGACTTCAAGCAACACCCTGCTCGGACAACAGGTTGCGTTTTAACGCTATTACCAGACGTTATCTGAATGGCATTTAACTTGCTTCATCTTCTTGAACGTTCACACGATCCCCGGTCCGAGCCCATTCGGCATCGCGATCGTTCAGGCGAAATTCAATCCAGGAAAGAACTCCATGCTTCATCGATCATGGCTCACCGTCATGTTGACATTGGCGGTCATCGCGGCAGGCTGTCAGAATGATGGCAACGGGATGCATCCTGAAAGCAAGACCATCGAAATCGGCATTCTGTGTCCCTTGACGGGCGTCAATGCGTCGGCGGGGGAAGAGCTCCAGGCCGGCGCCCTCCTTGCGTTGGATATTGTCAACGGTCAGTATGATCTGCCTCTTCCTCTGGCCCCCTCATCAGGCCTTCGCAACCACGGCAACGCGGCGCTCCGGGCAGTGGTCAAGGACACGGGAGGCGATGCCGCCCGGGCGGTCCAGCTCGTGGAAGAGTTGGGCCAAAGCCAGAATGTCAAGGCCATCATGGGGGAATACGGCAGCACGGTAACCGCGGCTGCAAGCGAGCGCGCGGAGGTCATGCAGATTCCTTTCCTCAACCCAACCTCGACGTCCCCTACCTTAACCCAGCGAGGACTTCGGTGGTTCTTCCGCAGCACCCCTGACGACCACATGTTCGCCAACAATTTCTTCCTTTTCCTTGCCGATTGGGCGAGCAAAGTGGACTTCGCTTGGCCCAAACGGGTGGTCCTCGTTTTCGAAAACAAACTCTGGGGGACCAGCGTCGCCCAGGCCGAACGAAAGCTGGCTGGTCAGTACGGGTATGAAATTATAGACGAAGTCACTTACGACACGGCGCAGCAGGACTTCGGCGCCGAGCTGGATCGGATTCAGGCTGCTCTGCCGGCCGTCGTGCTGCAGGCCTCCTACGATCGCGACGCCATCGCTCTGGTGGAAGGATATCGAAAGCGGGGCATTGTCCCGCTGGCGATCCTTGGCATGAACGCCGGTTTTGTCAGTCCGGGATTTCTCAGCTCGCTCGGCGAGCAGGCCGAAGGCATCATGAGCCGCGAGGTGTGGTCCTTGGACATCGGGGAGAGAAAGCCGCTCATTCATGCGGTCAATGAGCTCTTCCTCAAGCGGTTTGGCAGGAACATGACCGGGACCTCGGCGCGTTCGTTCACCGGCATGATCGTCTTGGCGGATGCGCTGAATCGCGCGTCCTCCCTGGAGGCCACCGCCATCCGGGAGGCCATCCTGACCACGGAGATCGACGAGGACCAGATCGTCATGCCTTGGGACGGCGTACGATTCGACCCCCGTACCGGCCAAAACATCCTCGGCAAAGGAATCATCGTCCAGGTTCAAGACGGCCACTACCGAACGATCTGGCCATGGGAGCTGGCAACGCGGCAGGCAATCTGGCCGAGCTCGACCGCAGCCGCGCGCACGATGGAACATGGGAGCTGACCCTTGAGAATCGTCGACAGCTTCAGGTACGGCGTCGCTCGCACCCTCGTAACGCTTTTCCTCCTTTGCGGCGTTGTGCCGCTGAGCCTATCGGGCATGGTCTTTCTCTTCTCGTACTACCAGAGTGAAAAGCGGGCCATTGGAAATGTGCAGGAGGAGATCGCTCAGCGCATCGCAGCCAGTATCTCCGCACACATCGAAAGAGCCAGCGGTGAAATCCAGCTGTTCTCCCGCGTGATCGACGCGCAAAACCCGGACCCCAGGAGACTTTCCTCCCTCGCCCAGGGATTTCTCGACCTCGACGTGGCCTTCAACATCATCACGATCATGGACCGGAATGGGTACGAGGTCTGCAAGCTCTCCCGTCACTATACGTTCAGGCCCTTTGAAATGCGCGCTCGGGGGGACGATCCGTCCTTCCTGTCCGTCCTGTCCGGAAATACGCACTTCGGCAGGATCGCCGTGTCTCGGCTCAGCCACTTCACCGAGCTCCCCGTCACCATTCCCATCCACGACACGGCTGGTAAGATCGCAGGCGCCGTTGAAGTCGGAGTTGACGTCTCCAAATTGTGGGAGCTCATCTCCAAATACCGGATTGGCAAGAACCGCTACGCCTACATCGTTGATTCACGAGGGCTCCTGATCGCCTACGAGGACGTCGGTCCCGTCATCAACAGCACGGACCTCGGCGAGATCCCCGGCGTCCGGCGACTGCTCGCCTCCCAAACATCTGCTCATGAGTATATCGGCCTCAGGAAGGAGCGTGTGGTCGGGGCCGGGGCTCCAGTGCTTCTGACGGGTTGGGGCGTGGTGGTCGAAGAGCCTCTCGGCGAGGCCTACAGCGGTTTGTACGCGCTCTCCGCCGTCTTCCTGCTCGTCTTTGCCGCCAGCGTCTCGGTCATTGTCGTCCTGGGACTGCGATTCAGCTTTACCAAGATCGTCCATCCCATTCAGCGCCTCAAGGACGAAACGGGTCGGATTGCCAAGGGCCAGTTCGACCAACGGGTGGAAGTGTCCGATCGGCTCAACGAGATCGGACAGCTGGCCCAAGCGTTCAATGCGATGGCCTCGGACCTGCAGAAGACCACCGTCTCTCGGGACCTTCTGCTCAAGGAGATCACCGAGCGAAAGAAGGCGGAACAAGCCTTGAAGCTCGAGGAAACACGCCTGGAAGCGCTCCTCCAGATCAACCAAATGGTTGACGCTGACCTGGATGAAATCGCTCATGTCAGCATGGAGGAAGCCGTGCGGCTCACACAGAGCAGCATCGGCTACGTGGCGTTCCTCGATTCAGACCAGACCACCCTCACGATGCTGGCCTGGTCCAAGGGAGCCATGGAGGAATGCTGGATCAGTCACAAGCCCATCGTGTACCCCGTTGACAAAACCGGCCTTTGGGGGGAAGCCGTTCGCCAGCGCCGTCCGGTTATCACCAATGATTACGAGGCACCCAACCCCCTCAAGAAGGGAATTCCCGAAGGGCACGTCCCTCTCAAACGGCATATGAATATTCCCGTCTTCGACGGAGACAGAATCGTGATCGTGGCCGGAGTCGGAAACAAGCCATCCGATTACGACCAGTCGGATGTGCGTCAATTGAACCTGCTGATGCTAGGCCTTTGGCGGATCGTTCAGCGCCGTGCTGGCGAAGATGCGCTGCGAGAAAGCGAAAACAAGCTCCGGTCCATCATCGAGCATAGCAACAACCTGTTCTATTCGCACACGCCGGAGCACGTGCTGACCTACGTGAGCCCCCAAACGCGACGCTTCTTCGACTGCGAGCCGGAGGAGGCTCTGGTTCGTTGGATGGAGTTTGCAACCGACCATCCCATCAATCGGGAGGCTTTCCATTTGGTCGAGCACGCGATTGAGAGCGGGGAGCGTTGTCCGCCTTACCGGATGGAGCTGGTCGGCAAGAGAGGCCGAAGGATTTGGGTGGAGGTCAACGAGAGTCCGGTCTTGGAAGATGGCCGGACCGTCTCGGTCGTCGGGGCCTTGACTGATATCACCGACCGGGTAAAAGCCGAACGGGCCTTACGTGAAAACGAAGAGAAGTACCGTTCCGTCGTCGATCAGACACGTGACTGGATCTTCCTGGTGGATTCGGAAACCTGGAGGATCCTGGAAGCCAACCAGACAATGCTCTCGATGCTCGACTACACGCCCGCCGAGCTGTTGGGTGCGCGGTTTCATGACCTGACGCGCCTCGAAGGAGACCGCTCCATCCAGCTGCTTCGGGACGCGACGCGGGAAGACAGCCACTACCTGGGTGAGCTCTCATTCCATGTGCGTGATGGCAGGACTATCCAGGTGGAGGTGAGCGCCAACATGATCGCCTTTGCCGGGAAGAGAGTGCTCTGTGTCGTCGCCAGGGACCTGACGGATCGAAAGAAGATGGAGCAGGAGCTCCTCCGTGCCCAGAAGATCGAGTCAGTCGGCGTCCTGGCTGGCGGTATCGCTCATGATTTCAATAACATTTTGACCGCGGTCATCGGAAACCTCTCACTCGCTCGGGAGGCTTTCAAGCCCGGTGACGAAGTATCCCGCTTTCTAAACGAAATGGAGAAGGCCTGCTTCAGGGCAAAAGACTTGACCCGGCAGCTCCTCACCTTTGCCAAGGGAGGCGCGCCGATCAAACGAGCGGCCTCCGTTGTGCATCTTGTCAAGGAATCGGTGACGTTTGCGTTAAGGGGCTCGAACGTCCGCCCCGAGCTTCACGTGGCTGACGACCTTTGGATCGCTGACGTCGATGAGGGACAGCTGTCCCAGGTGTTGAACAACCTGGTGATCAACGCCAAGCAGGCCATGCCTGAGGGAGGCTCGATCGTCATCCGTGCCGAGAACACCGTCTTGGGTGGTGACATGCGGCTGCCCTTGAGCTCCGGCCCCCACCTTGTGATCGCCGTTCAGGACCATGGCTGCGGCATTCCGCCTCAGCATCTCGCGAGCATCTTCGACCCGTATTTCACAACGAAGGAGACAGGGAGCGGTCTGGGGCTGGCGGTCGCCTATTCCATCATGAAAGGCCACGGCGGAACGATTACCGTCGACTCCGAGCCCGGTAAGGGGACCACATTTCGACTCTACCTGCCGGCTAGGGTGGAGAGGCTTGCGGAGGAGCGGACCCCATGCCAGGGGTTTGGCGCAACGTCCGAGGGCATGCGCGTGCTCGTCATGGACGATGAGGAAATGGTGAGAAACGTCGTCGGAGCGATGTTGAGGCTTCTAGGGTGCGACGTCGCCTTCGCTCGAGATGGGGTAGAGGTGGTGAACGTCTATGCGCGGGCCGTTCGGGAAAAGCACCCGTTTGACTTCGTCATTCTGGACCTAACGGTCCCCGGCGGAATGGGTGGCAAGGAAGCGATTCGTGAGCTGAAGCGCATCGACCCCTCTGTTCGGGCCATCGTATCCAGCGGCTATTCCAACAACCCCATCATGGCCCATTACGAAGAGCATGGCTTCGTGGGTATCGTCACCAAGCCCTTCAACCTGGCTCAGCTGAAGGAGGTCTTTCGCACTGCCCGTCAGAGCTCGCCTGCGGAGCCCTGTTGAACCTTCTCCCCTTCGTGGGCATTCGCTCCTCGTCCCTGGCCCACTGGCCCTGAGCCCATGCCGGGGTCATCGGAGCCCAGCGAAGACGCCGCGCCACCGCACCGTCCCGCTGTGCAGCCGAGAGTCCGGTTTGCATGAGCGTTGGTCCATGACAACTTGGTGGCCTTATTCCTGCGGCGCCGGGCGCGATTGGCTCGATAACGCATTTCTATCGTGAGTCTGAAGTTCAGGCACAAATAAATGACCACGGAACAGACTCCCCAGGTTATCAGTTGATCGATTGTGGGGAACATGTCAGGCTCCTGTCCGCGGCTGCAGCCACTCCGCATATGCGGTTTCGCGGTCTTGTCCCGTGCTCAGGTGAGCCCAGGCTCCCGCCCCGCGTTACCGGGGGATTTCTATCATTTCAATTATATCCTCCTCTATCCCGGTCGTGGACAAGGGGTAGCTCATTTCTCCGTGCCGAGACCGCTTATGGTCCATTCTGTAAGTGCCGCCTGAAAGAACCGAACGAAGCACCATCCACACCAGGAATCCCACCCGCGAGCTCAGCGCGCTGAAAAGCCCGCAGCAGATTGTCAGGCTCGGCGATTTCCGAAAGGGTCATGTCGTGTTGTCCCTC
>CALBZH010000138.1 GCA_937889795.1 uncultured Syntrophobacteraceae bacterium
GACCACCGAGATCTACACTCTTTCCCTACACGACGCTCTTCCGATCTTGTTTTACGAAGCGCGGCTGCCTGAAATCGCCGATGTGCGCTCACTCGACCGGTTCATCAAGGATGCAGGCGGGGATGGGATCCTGCGTATGACCGAGCAGGACCTGCTTCGTGCCGAGCCGGATTTCGATGCCCTGGACCGGTTTCCTGACCGAATGCCGTTAGAGGACCTGGTGCTGCCACTCCGATACAACTTTCACCCGGGCGAGGACGACGACGGAGTGACGGTGACAATTCCGATTCATGCCTTGAAGCGCGTTTCGTCATCAACGTTCGAGTGGCTCGTCCCGGGGATGCTCGAGGAGCTTGTCCTCACTCTGCTCAAGGCGCTGCCGAAAGGGATTCGCCGCCAACTGGTCCCTGTGGGAGAGATGGCGAAGCGGCTGTGCGATGGCCTGACATTCAAGGACGGAGCCTTCGCTGCGGCACTGAGTCGACGGGTGAGCGAGGTTGCGGGAATTACAGTGTCCAGAGACATGTGGGCGTTTGACGCGCTTCCCCCGCACTTGCGCATGCGCTTTGAGGTGATCGGGTCTGATGGTCGCGTTTTGGGCTCGGGCAGAGATCTGGACGTGCTACGGTCACTCTCCTCGGAAGCACATGAGGACAGACTGTGGAAGGCGGCTCGGGAGCAATGGGAGAAAGACGATCTTCCTCTCTGGGATTTTGGGGATCTTCCCGCCCGGGTCCTCATCGGGAAGGATGCTCTGGGCATCGACCGGTTTGGTTACCCTGGATTGGCTTTCCTGGGTGACAAGCTGTGCGTTCGGCTTCATGAGGACGCCGAGGAGTCCATGCAAGTCAGTCGCGATGCCCTGGCTGAGCTGTATCAGCGGGCCTTTGCCGCCGAGCTGAAGCAGCTTCGCCGGATTTGGGTGGCTCCGGCCTCGCCCGCTTCTGCGTTGTTCTTCCTCGGGGGAAGAGAGAAAGCCAACGCCGCGCTTCAGGAATATGTTCTGCGCGAGCTTTTTGAACTGCACGATCCGCAGCGGCCGGATCGGCGCACGTACCAGGCCATGATCGAGCGATACAAGGGAAAGCTCGGTCCCTCGGGGCAGGAGCTCGTGGATGAGGTCGTGCGCGCTCTGCTGGCACGGGAGGAAGCGCGCGCGAGCCTGGCGCGTTTTCGGACCATGGCGGCCGGAAATGGTGTCGTGCTCGAGCGAATCAAGGAATTGGAGATGGAGCTGGATCGGCTCGCGCCGGCGGACATGCTGGTGCGCTACCGGCGGGAGGACGTGGCTCGATTGCCGAGATATTTGAATGCGTTGCGTTTGCGAGCGGAGCGCGTGTACGTGTCGCCCGAGAAGGACCGGGTCAAAGCAGAGCAGATCGAGCCCCATCTTGAGCGGTACCGTGGGCTGCGGGAGGACTTGGTCGCCTGCGGGGATGAGGAGGCGGCGCGGTTTGCCCGCGAATTCCGGTGGATGATCGAGGATTTCAAAATCAATGTCTTTGCGCCCGAAATCAAGACAAGCGGGCGCGTATCGTCGAAACGACTGGATGAAGCATGGGAAAGGTGGACGAAAAAGAGGCCTTCGCACTAGCGCGGACGAGCTGGCTCGATGACGCGGTTGCCTTGCGTGGCCACATGCTCAAGGTCCTCCAACGGACGAGCCTGGAAACGAGATTGGCCTCGCGTGAGGTCCTCGAAGGGCTCCTCTGGTCGAGCGTGCTTCTCCTCGTTGGTCGTCAGAGGTTGGATGAAGGGTCAAACAGCTCGGAATCCGAGGTGCGAGATGAGATCTGTCTGATTCTCAATAAACGTTCGCGCAGCGTCCGGCAGGCGGGGGACCTCTGCTGCCCTGGCGGTACGGTGGAGCCGCACATCGATCCCAAGCTGGCGAGGATTTTGGCCTTCCGGGAATGCACTTGCGGGCGTGGGGGGCATGGAAGCAGTTCCGCCGACAGCGACCCCAGGAGGCCCGGTTCCTCTCGCTGCTCCTTGCGACCTGCCTTCGCGAGAGCTGGGAGGAGATGCGCCTGAATCCGCTGAAGATGAGCTTTCTCGGATTTCTCCCCAATCAGCGGCTCCGGCTGTATCGAAGGGTTATCTACCCGATGGTTGGCTGGCTCAGGGATCAGAAGCGGTTTGTGCCGAGCTGGGAAGTCGACCGGATCATTTGTATTCCCATCCGGACCCTGTTCCAGGAGGAGCGCTACGCCCGTTATCGGCTCCATGTTCCAGCGGAGCTCGAGGCCAAATTTCACCGGGGAACCGAAGACTTCCCCTGCTTCATTCACAGATATGGGGATCACACGGAAGTGCTGTGGGGCGCGACCTACAAGATGGTGATGACCTTGATCGATCGTGTGTTTCGATTCAAGCCACCCGATGCCGCTTCGCTTCCCATCGTTCCGGGCGTCTTGGACGAGGGTTATATCTTCGGCTGGGATCGCTGCGAACGATGAAACCAAATGGGACCAAAAGGAGAGCTTACATGACGCTGGAAGGCGATCTGGTATTGGTGTATGCGGACAATCAGCCGGCATTCTTCGCGAGAATCGAGGCCATCACGGCCGACGTCAAGCCTCAATGGTATCAGGTTACCATGCTGGCCCTCCAAGTCCCGGTGGCCCTGGTCACCTGGATCCTCCGGGAGCCCTATATCAACGGGGAAGAATTCACCATGGGCGGACGCCCTATCCGACTGGAAAAAGTGGTCGTCCCGGAGCAAGCGGCCATGGAGCCTCCCTCCTCGGAATCCCACGATGAGGAGTCTCCTGAGCCTGAAGAACCGAAGCCGCCTGAGCCTGGGGACAAGGAAGCGACCAAGGTGGTCTCGCTGGCGGATCGCCGCAAGAAGAAGTGAGGTGGCCCTTGCCGTCGGCGGATTACCAGACACGGATGGACACGGATAGGGGACAGGGATGAGCACGCATAGTCCGAGTCCATCGGTGATTGCCATCTGGGATCATCCCTTCCTGCTGTGAGGAGTCGAGAGTTGAAAAAGGGTCGGTTCCAGTATAATAGTAGCCA
>CALBZH010000139.1 GCA_937889795.1 uncultured Syntrophobacteraceae bacterium
CCACCGAGATCTACACTCTTTCCCTACACGACGCTCTTCCGATCTGCTTGCTTCGCCTTTGTTCTCAGTGGTAAAGTAGAAACAGAAGACCGGATCGGCAGGGCCAATACTGGATGGCTCCGAGCTCGACGTCGAGGTGAAGGCTGGAAGGATCGAGAGGTCAGGATGCTCAAAGGGACAGCGATCGAACTGCAGTATTATCGGATACTCGAACGAGCTTTGGTGCCTCGTCTCTCGCGAGTGGGGCTAAAGCCGGATCACATTTCCATGCTGGGGCTTTTTAGCAGTCTGCTGGCGGGAGTGAGTTTTTCGTTCTTTCCTCTGCTGGGAGGAATCTTCACGCTGCTAACAGGTCTATTGGACACACTCGACGGAAGCCTGGCCAGGGCCACGGGCCAGAGCAAGAAGTTCGGAGCTTTCCTCGATTCCGTGCTGGACCGTTACACGGAGTTGCTCATCTATCTCGGGATCTGGTGCTATTTTTATCGACAGGGGACGACTTCCCCTTATTTTTCTCTGACCTTCCTGCTCATCCTGTTCGGCTCACTCATGGTGAGTTATACGCGAGCCCGTGCCGAAGGCTTGGGTGAACGTTGCATGGTCGGGGTTTTTCAGAGGGGAGAGCGGATCATTCTGATCGGACTGGCCGGCATATTCAATCCTTTCGTCAATCGGTGGATCGGGGCTCCCAGCGGCCACTGGATCCAAGATATCGTTCTAGTGGCTGTGCTGCTGACGTTGGCGATCGGAACCAATTTGACCGCCATTTGGCGATTTCTGCATGTGTTGAACAACCTCCGGCGCCAGTTCTAAGAGGGGATTGCCCCGAAACGCCATCTTGTGGGAAAACGAGCAAGTCGAGTCACCCTTTGCAGGGAGGATCACTGGAGCGGTGTGGCGCCTTTTTTGAGGATAATCCGGTCGTCTTCTCTGAAGATTTCGAAAGAGTCCCCAACCTCAAAACCAAGCTGCTCAATGAGGAGAACCTTGTTCAGGGTGATGCTGCCGCTTTGACCGATAGTCCTGAAACTGTTGGTTTTGATGAGCATGGCTGGCGGTTTGGGCTGCTGCTTCTCTCGGCGTCTGACGACTGGGCGCTCAGCCGTGGCGCTAGGTCTGAGATCCTGCTTCGAAAAGCCAACCTCGGGGATTTCTCCAAGCTCCATCAGACCTCGCATGTAAAGGTCCTGAACCTCACTCTTGAAGCGAATTCCAAAGAGCTTCTGTACGGACTCCAGCGAGCGTCCGTTGCGGATTTCATTCACGACGAGCTTGGCGTCAATGTTCTTGTACTCGACCTGCATTGTCTCTCCTAAGATCTTCTGAGGAATGGGCCTGCCCTGAAAGAAGGCAGACCTGCTCGTTGAACGTATCAGTCCAACCCATGCGCACGTCCCGCTCCGGCGGAATGATCCGCTGTAAACCGGCTTAACGACAGACATCCGGACGGTGACAGGCATGCCAAAAAACGGCTGCACGCCACCCTTGCCGGTAGGATGCGATAATGAATCCTCGCTGCGTCACGTACTAATGGGGGCACAGCCTGGAATGGCCAAAACCATTGAGGGTATTGAACCGCGTGCAAAGCGGGCGGTTCGGAAGCATCGCTACCGTAAATAAACATCGCACGGAAGTCAACAGGAGATTAGAGATTTCATGCGGGATGGCGCTGATGGGAGGCAAAAAACAGGAGCTCCCAGCCGGGTGCTCCTGTCATCTGCAAATCAAGATTCCCTCGAATCCTGCCGGCGTCAGACCTGAGATTGCTCGAGTCGGCACCGCATGATTTGACTCAGCTCCCGGGTGAGAGTCAGAACATACTCCGCCGCGTGCTGAGGTAGACTGCCGCAGCCGCAGCTGGGAGTAAACAGGGATTGGGTCAGCAATCGGGAGAGCGGCATGTGCTCTCCGACGATGGTCTGGACGGAGTTCAACCAGCGCTGGGCAAGACTTTCTGCCGTTTCTTGTTCAAGAATCTCAGGATTGTTGGTTGGCACGATTCCCCAAGCGACGATCCCACCCTTCGACAGAAACGATTCCAAACCGTCCCGATACAGCACAAACCGGTCGAAGTAACTGTAGGCGTCAAAATTAACGACGTCGATGCCGGAATCGAAAACAAGTCCCCAATCCGTGTTGGCGCAGACATGGATGCCTGCGAGAGCACCTCGCGAGTGAATCATGTCGGCAACTTCTCGGAGCATGCCGAGGATGAGCTCTCCCGTCACGCTGATGAATGCCGAGGATCCATAGCCCGCCAGCGCAGGCTCATCCATGAAGACGATGACCGGGCAGCCGAATTGACTCAGGTGATGGACTTGCCATGCAGCCTTCATGGCAACAAGCTTGATGACAAGGTCCTGCCAGCGCTCGTCGTAGAGCAGGAGTCGTTCCTTTTCGTCCTTGAGACCGGAGAGAAGCGTGAACGGACCGACGACTTGCCCTTTGACAGCCTTCAATCCAGCTACATTCCGAAGCTTCTCCAAAAAGCGGAAAAAGGTGCGAGCCGTTTCCTTTCCCATTTGGAATCGAGACGAAGCAACGTCCTGGGCTCCTTCCGACACCGCCAGGTAGGCTTCGTAAAAGGCGTAGAAATCTGCTTCGAAATCAGCCGATTCCGCGGCGAAGGACAGGCGATCCCCTTCGTAACGGACTCCCGGCAGCCCTTCGAGATACTGAACCATCATCTGTTCCGCGTGGATGCTTGACAGTTGTGGCCAGGCTGGAACCTCCGGAACTGCCTTCAGGACAAGGTCGATCGCGCTGTCCGGATCCGTGTGCGGCATGCTTCCGATAAGGGTCCCCGCCGCTCGGGGCTGCCAGTTATCCATTGGCTATCTCCTCAGAATAGGCTTTCAGGGATGGTTGAGCTTGCCCGGCGGACCTTCTTCTCCCCGTTATCATATGCGCCTGGAAAGGGTCAACAGCTGAGGTGTGGCCGCCATTGTCGCGGACTCCCCAAATTGGTTGACACCGGACCAAAAATTGGGCAAACGACATGTAGAGTCCTTTGAAAACATGCGGAAATAATTTGGGGGGGATGTTTTATGAAAAGGGGTGTGAAAGGTTTCTCATGCGTGGTGCTGGCTGGTTTGGCGTGTATTCTGGCTTATCCTCAAGGGGTTCTGGGGGCGGGGTTTGCCTTGTACGAGACAGGGGCCCGTGCGAACTCCTTGGGATCGGCCATGGTCGGACGCGCGGATGATCCGTCGGCCATCTTCTTCAACCCGGCTGGGATCACCCAGCTCCCCGGCTTCCAGGTGATGGGGGGAGCCATTGTCATTGCGCCCGGTACGACCGTGACGACATCTCATGCAGGCATTGGCGAGACCAGCAATTCGACGGATGGTCATATCTGGTTTCCTCCCCATCTCTACGCGACGTATCAAATCAACAATCATTTGTGGCTCGGTTTCGGCATGTTCTCACCTTTCGGTCTGGGGACCGAATTCGACGGAGATTGGCCGGGGCGCTTCAACAGCTACAGGGTCATCATTGAGACTCTGAACATAAATCCCAACATCGCATGGAAGATCAACGACGAATGGTCGGTCGCGGCAGGCTTCAATGCCATGTGGTTCAACCTGGATCTGCGCAATAAGATCGATCCAATCAGGACGGGCAATAACCCGCGTAACCTCTTCAATGTTGACCAGAGGCTGGAGGGCGATTCCTGGGGGTTTGGGGGGAACGTGGGCGTCCGCTACCAACCTCTGGACTGGCTTGCCTTCGGAGCCTCGTATCGCAGTCGGGTGAAGCAGACCGTGGAGGGTCGAGCGGATTTCGCTCGGCCGAGGCAATTGAGGCGGACACCGTTCTTCAGAGACACGGACGCGACCGGGTCCATCGTCCTTCCGGATGAGCTGTTCCTGGGGGTCACGTTCTATCCGAGCAAGGTCTGGAGTATCGAGCTGGGTGCGTTTTGGACGAATTGGAGCACGTTCGACGAGCTGACGATCCATTATAAGAATGCCATTGCTCCGGGAGTGGATTCCGCAACCCGCGAGAAGAATTGGACCGACGTCTGGCGCATCCACGGAGGCGTCGAGTACAAGGTGTGCGACTGGCTGGATCTGCGGACCGGCTACGAGTACGACATGGAGCCCATTCCCGATGATCATGCCGACTATCTGGTCCCTGCGAACGACCGACACCTGTTCGCGTTCGGCCCTGGACTTCACTGGGGTCCCTGGAACTTCGACCTCTCCTACATGTACCTTCTGATCACCGACCGGGACGTCGATGCCAGGCAAGTGACGGATGGCGTGCTCGATTCCAAATTTCGGGACGGGGATGCTCATTTGATCGGTTTCAGTATCACCCGCAAATTTTAAGCGCTATGAAGGTTGACTGTTATTGGGGGCCAGGCGGCCATGGAGTCGCCTGGTCCCTCCTTTTGCATGAAGATCGGAAGAGCACACGTCTGAACTCCAGTCACGAGTGGATATCTCG
>CALBZH010000140.1 GCA_937889795.1 uncultured Syntrophobacteraceae bacterium
GAGATATCCACTCGTGACTGGAGTTCAGACGTGTGCTCTTCCGATCTGTGCCCTTTCGACCACTTCTGTCGCGTGAGGTCCCTGGGTATGGACAAGCTCGGGATGCGTGGATGAGAGAATGCCCCCACCCGGCAGGAGGATATAGAGATTCTCGTAAGAGGGAGACGTACCCTCGATGAGCTCGAGGGTGTCTTTCAGGAGATCCACGGCGATTTCGGACGGAAGATCCACCCGTTCCCGAAACTGCCGGCAGACCTCCCGAATGATCGGCAGGCGAGCCAGGACACCAATGTCACCGAGCCGCTCTTGCAGCCAGGAGCTCAGATGATTGACCTTGCTCTCGGATACGGTGGCCATGTGGTGGAAGGCAAGTCTAATCAGGGTTCTCTTCGCGAGGATAAAACTCTCGTAGCCCATGACTCCGATCGGAATGACCACGATGGCAAGGATGGCTAAAAAGAAACGATGGCTGATCTTCTTCCTCGGTTGGAGCATATCCGATCCTGGGGAACATGAAAAACACACTCTCCATGGGAGCAGCCTCAACATCATCGGCCCGAGAGAATCCGGATTGACGATTGGAGGGAATGCGCTGGTTCCGTTTCAGTCTGCCAAGGTCTGGACTTGCTGGTTCGTCCCGGGCTCCGTGTGCTCACTCGATGCACCGCCAAGCCGCTCGAGCAGCTGGGCGGTCTGGGCGTCCGAAGGCCCCCCGTAGCGAAGGGAGAGAATGATCTTGTTAGCTCTTTCTTCGACTTCCGGGAGAATTTCAACCAAAGCCTTGAATGACCGGAAGACTTTCGCAAACTGTTGCTTGTGGGGGAGGGGAAGGGCGGGATGGGTAAGAAACTTGATGATGTCGCCGACCATTTCGGTCTTGTCGGGGGTGAAGTGCATGTAGGCGATCTCCGGCCACTTCTCTCGAAGCTCCGGCGCCAGGTGACTCAGCCCCGCGGCCAGCTCTTTGTCCGTCCCGAGTTGAAGCGCCTTGGCAAGCGCCTCCAAATGGGCTTCAACCTCCTGCCGCCTGGCCGCGAGCTCGTCCGAAGCGGCCAGCAGCCGGTCCCACTTCGGGCGGATTTTATTTCGCAGCCACTGATCGGCTTGGTTTGGCAGAAGGGAGTAGGTTGCGAGCTCGTCCTGATCTGAGACCAAAGCTTTGAGCGTGTTCGCCGATTCCGCAGTCGACGCCAATTGCGCGTCACTTGATTTCAGGATCGCGCTCAGCTTTTCCAGGATGGGCTGCTTCCACTCAAGCTCGGGAAAAGAGCTCCTGAGCTGCTCTTCCCACTCCTCCCGGATGACCCCGACCTGCGCATTGACAGCGGAAAAGATAAATCCGAAGCGCATGAGGGTGTTTCGCAGCTCGTGAGCCAGGATCTCGCAGCTGTGAAGCCGCTGCCTGGCAAAGTCCTTCTGAGCACGATACAAGCTCTCTCGAACATGCAAGGTCAACAGCTCGGTGCCAAGGCTTCGAGAAAGCTCTCGGACGATCCGCGTGGACCGGTCCTCCCGCACGAGCGTGCCTGGAAGGAAATGGATCTTGATCACCGCGGCCACGATGTAGTCGGTATCCTGCCAGATGGGGTTGCCGCGCCAGTCGAGAGGATAGTCGATCCCGTTGGCGTTGTCCCCGAAGATGTCTGCCTTCCGGACCAGCACGGGCTCCATGTGGTGGCAGTCCTCGATTTCTCCACGAAGCTGTTTGGCCACGCTACGCACGTCTTCGAACGGGTTGTCTGCCGTCCAGCTGGCCTGCTTTTCCACACACCATCCCATCGCCTCGAGTACGTGGTCGGGGCGGTCCTTGTACTGCTCCCAGCTCTTGCCGGGACCATTGTAGTCGGAGGAGGTCGGAAGTCCCCATTTGATTTCGTCCGTTCCAGGAATCCGAATGCCTGAAGTGATCCGCACGGCCTGAAGAGTCGGTGGGGGTCCGATGCGGTAGATGGTCCCTTTGGTGGCGTTTTCCAGGCAAAACAAGATGGTTTGGATCATGTTCATGCACGTCTTTTCGATCAGGTGGTCGATGACGGTCATCCGAATCTCCTGAAGCAGCGTCCTCCTCGCTGCAGATCATCATCAGGGCAAGATAGCCGGCAGAGAAAAGGCATCCTTTGCCACTTGAACGTGCCGCTCAAAAGGATTCAACTCGCTGCATCTTAAGTCAAATGAAGGCCATTATCAACAAAGCTCGATGACCCCTCGCGAGGATTCCTGACAAATCAACGCCGCATCTTAGCAGACACCAAGGGCGTAGCGACCTAGAAATTCGCATCACCCCTTCGATCCAAGCCGTAATCCACCGTGAATGAAGAAGGTGTCACCGGCAATCGCTTCGTTTCTGTAAAGCTCCCCCACGAAAGAAGCCACTTCCTCCGGCTCGACGAGTCGGCCGATGGGCACCTCGGCGAGGATTCGACCTAGAGCTGCCTGATTCATTTCCTTGACCATCGGCGTACCCACGTAACCCGGCGCGATCGCAACGCACCGAATGGCCCCGGATAGGCCGCGACGGAATAGCTCGGCCGTGATGACCTTCGGCATGACCGACATCGCTGCTTTGGTCGAGGCGTAGTTGATTTGCCCGGCGGTTCCGAGGGAGCCCGTCGACGAAATGAGACAAATCAGTCCCCGAGAGTCTTCGTTGATCATGCGCTCCAAACACTCGCGTACCGTGAGAAAAACTCCTGTCAAATTGATGTCGATCACCGCCTGGAAATCCTTGAGGCTCATCTTCTTTGTGACTTTGCCCGACGTCCTGTCCGGTGAAACCGTCATTGCATCCCGAATGATCCCAGCAAAAGGCGCAACCAGGTTGATGGCCCCAAACCGCTCGATGGCGGTGTCGGCGAGGGTGGCACAGTCTTCCTCCCGGGTAACATTGCAGACCAATGTTGTGACTTCACCCCCTTTTGTTTTGAGGTCCATTTCAGCATCCCGCAGGTCGTCCGCCATCACATCGGCCAACAAAACCTTGCCGCCCCGCAGCACCCAATACTCGGCCAGCGCTCGTCCGATGCCTCTCGCCCCGCCGGTGATCACTGCAACTGCATCCCGAATCTCAAGCACGTTGACCCCTCCTGACGGATCAAAAACATTGAAAGGATGCCTGGGGAGAGATCCCCAGAATGCGGACTCCCGTTCCGCTCGTCATCCCGGCAGCCTACCATGATCGGGGAGCGCAGGCCATGCCGAGAGCCTTGCCGGCTCCCAAGTGAACAATACCATGATCGATTGAGGGAGGTCCTTGTTTAAGTGGCTGCATGCCCTACACGCGAAAAGAACGGCGAACGGATTGGTCTTGCTGACGGATCACCAGCATACTATATAGGGCGTGGCTTCGACGAGGGTGAGGGAGTGGCATGATGAGCTCATTGGATTGGGTCCTGCTCGGCATCGGTTTGTTCTGTGCTCTGCGTGGAATCTGGCGCGGCGCGATCGCTCAAGTCTTCAGCATCGTGGGCCTGGTTTCCGGCTTTGTTCTGGCTTCCCATTTTTACCTGGCCGTGGCCGGAAAGCTTACGCAGGCGTTTCCCGATCTGAAAGCAGCAGAGGCAATCAGCTTCGCACTGCTCTTTCTGCTGACGTGGTTTTGCCTGGCCGTTTGCGGAGCCTGGCTGGCGCGGCTGTTCCGCAAGACCGGTCTCGGATTCGTCGATCGCTTTTGGGGGCTGATCCTGGGTTGTCTGAAGGCGCTCCTCGCAGCCGTCATCCTTGTCTCTGGGGTGACCTTCGTGCTGCCGTCCGATAGCCCGCTCCTGCGTCAGTCCAAACTGGTCCCCTACGTTTACGAGGCAGCGCGAATTGTGGTCGAGATCACGCCCAAACGCGTTCGCGATCAGTTCAACACCAAACGAGAGCAGCTCCTGGAGTATTGGAAAGAACGGAATCGGGCTCCCAAGGATCAGCAAGGCCCTGCGAGAAAGGACGACAAAGGCACGTTATGACGAAGGAGCATAGTCGGTGGGATGAGGTTGGCGCAATATGGGAGATCATCGACCAACTGCGAGGCGAGCCCGGTTGCCCCTGGGATCGCAAACAGACTCCCGAAAGCGTTCAGACCTACCTGATCGAGGAGGCTCACGAAGCGGCCTCCGCTGTTCGCATGGGCGATACGGTCGAAGCCGCGGAAGAGCTGGGTGACCTGCTGTTTATGGTTCTATTCATGATCCATTTGTATGAGGAGGCGGGAGCGTTCCGATTGGAGCGGGTCTGCCGGTTGATCCGCGAAAAGATGATTCGACGCCACCCTCATGTATTTGGCGAGATCAGCGTTGAAACAGTGCAGGAAGTGCGCGACAACTGGGAGCAAATCAAAGCGGGCGAAAAGGCCGCGTCCGGCAAACAAGAGGAGCGTGTTCCGCGCTCGCTGCCGGCGCTCATGCGGGCTTATCGCATGGCCTCTCGGTTGGCCCGAGACAACGCTGCCGCATGGAACAACCCAAAGGCGCAGCTCGATGCGCTCGAAACAACGCTTCAACGCATCCGCGTGACGCTGGAAGCTCAGGAGACTGTCCCGGGAAAGGACATTGGGGAATCGCTGCTCATCCTGGTCAATCTGGCCCGTCTAGCGGGATACCGTGCCGAAGACATGCTGCATGAGCGCCTGCTAGACCTTGAAAACCACGGTCGCTCGTCCGACCTGTAACCCACGGTCAAGACAGAAGCACCGCAAGAATCCCCGTCAGAAAGATTCCGTCGAATGTTCCCGCGCCACCGATTGACGCCACCGGGGCATTCAGCTCCTTAAGCTTGTCCAGGTGAAGGATGTCCGCCCCGATCAATGTGCCCAACGTCCCCGCGACGTAAGCCGTGGGGGGATCCCAGTTGAAATTGAAGATAAAGGCCGCCAGGGCCGCCGTGACAGGAGGAAGAAACATGGGTGTGGCAATGCCCACCCCGGGAATGGGGCGGGCAACCTTGTAGATGACCGTCGTTACCACCGCGAGAGCCAGCAGCATCCTGATGGGGTGCGGCGCGTGAAACAAGAGGTAGATCGAAAGGCCTGTCGGGATGATGGCCCCCCCCAAGTTGACGGCCAGAATCATTTCCCGCTCACCCTGCCATGGAGGAGGTCGGAAGCGCATCCCAAAAAAGGACACCAATTCCCATTCCTCGGGCTCCACGGTCACATGGATTCGCCTGATCGGGAGATTGACCATGCTTCCCACGATGCAAAGAAACAACAGCGAGAAGAGGTATTCTGGCGGGATCCCGATCCGCGTGAAGGCCCACGTGAACATACCGAACTGAATCAGGCCGAACACAAAGAACAGCAGGAACACGAAGGCAAACAAAAAGAAAACCACAAACGGGGGGAAGAACATGACCGCCTCCCAAGGGTAGTCGACTACATCACATTCCGGATGCCCTCGCTGACGTTGCATGCAAACGTTTCGAAATTTTTCCTGAATCGCTGGCGAAGACTATCCGCCTGTCTTTGATAGGCCTCCTTGTCCTGCCAGGTGTTGACCGGATTGAGCATGTCCGATGGAACCCCCGGACATTCCTTGGGGACGGAAAGTCCGAAGTAGGGCTCTTGAGCAAATTCGACGCTGTCCAGTTTGCCGTCAAGGGCGGCGTGCACCATGTTGCGGGTGTACTCGATCTTGATCCGATGTCCCTCCCCGTATGGCCCCCCTGTCCATCCAGTGTTCACAAGCCAGCAGCAGCTGCCATGCTGGTTGATCTTTTTCCCGAGCAGCTCCGCGTAAACGAAGATCGGAAGAGCGTCGTGTAGGGAAAGAGTGTAGATCTCGGTGGTCGC
>CALBZH010000141.1 GCA_937889795.1 uncultured Syntrophobacteraceae bacterium
AATCCCTGGTGACACCGGGAAGAATGGAGCCCGTCAAGGCGGGCGTCACGAGCTCATCCTTGATGCGGAAAAAAATGTTCATGGTGCCGACTTCTTCGACATAGCGACGCTCCACCGCATCCAGCCAGAGCACCTGCGTGTACCCCTTTTTCTTTGCGTATTCGGCGGCATAGAGGCTTGCGGCGTAGTTTGCCATGGTTTTGGCGGAGCCCACTCCCCCGCGTACGGCGCGCACATACTCGTCGGACACGTAAATCTTGACGGGATTAAACCCCTCCGGATAGTAGGCTCCGACCGGCCCCGTGATGATGTAGTAGAGGTATTCATTCGCGGGGCGCACTCCCAGTGCGGGCTCGCTGGCGATCATCGTCGGACGAATGTACAGGGACGATCCCATGCTGTGGGGAATCCAATCCACGTCGAGCTTGAGAAGCGCGTCAAGCGCTCGGTTCTGCAGCGAAAGATCGACCTCGGGCATGCACATTCTGACGGCGGAGCGGTTGAAGCGCTCCCAGTTCTTGTCCGGTCGGAACAGGAGGATCCGTCCATCCTTGGCGCGATAGGCCTTCAGCCCTTCGAAGATGCCCTGTCCATAATGCAGGACCATGGCGGCCGGATCCAGGCAGAAGTCCTGGTACGGGACAACGCGGGCGTCCTTCCAGCCATCGCCGGACCTGTAATTCAGGATGAACATGTGATCACTGAAGGACTTCCCGAAAATGAGCTTGCTCTCGTCAGCAGGTTTTGCGCGTCGTTTGCCAGCTTCCACCGGTTGAATCTTGATCTCCATTTGCTTGCCTCCCTTGAGCTCCCACTTGTTCTTCTATTCCCTACCGACAAGAGTCCACGGTGCCCGCTATTGCAGGGCAAAGCGCGGGGAACGCAGAAGCCTGCTGATTTGTCGACTGTAGTCCTGCACCAGCAGCCTGTTTCCAGCATCCGTCAGATGCTCCTGCTCCTTTTCTCTCCCCTTCTCGGCTTCCACTTTCTTCTCAATCACTCCCTTTTCGAGGTAGTAGTTGAGCGCGTTGGCAAAGATGATCTTCGAAACAGACTCGCCCCGCTCGATAAGCTCCAGCTTGAGCGCTTTCTGTCCAAGGTTCAAGACTTTTTTCATGAAGTCCTTCTCGGTGTAGGACCGCTTCTGAAGGTATTTGAAGGCCCGAAGAACCAGCCAGTATCCCTCGAAGTAATTGCGCAGCAGCCCGTGAAAATAATGGGCGGCTCGAAGTCCGCTGTGCGACAGAATGAACGGCTGATCGTCCTGGCCGACCCGGTGCAGCCACTCCAACCGATCGAAAGTCTGAAGGACCTCCTCGATCATCCTTTCATCGGAGAGCTCGTTGTCGTAGACAAACTCATACTTGAAGAAGTTCTTCATGAAAGCCACGTCTTCCAGCAACTGCGAAATGCTGAACCGGAAGGTCTGTTGCGCCAGGATCGAGGTGGAAACGTACATGGCGGGAAGCAGGAAGTGGACGATGTTGTTCTTGTAGTACTCCAGCGTCAGCCGCTTGCTGTCGTCCATGATGTAGACCTGCTCCTCCAGGTCATCATCTTCATCCTTGAGCTTCGAGACGAGCTTGTTGCGCTCCAGATCCCACAGGGTTTCGTTCACGATGACGTCGTAGCTCCGGAGCGTCTTCGAAAATCGGACTTCCCGATCCACGAGGTAGTCGTAAAACACGCGGCAGACTTCGCGAAACTCCCCAAGAGAAACCCCGTGGTGGGATGGCGACAGGAATGCGCACGCAGCCAAAGCGTGAGGGGTCACCAGCGAAGACTGGTTGATGCTGTTGATGATCCGATACGCAAAATCGCGATACATGGCATGCCGCTCACGGGGCCGTAGTCCCGACACTTCCAGGTGGCGCCTTTCAAGATAGCGCTGGTAGGAGATGGGCTCGGAGAACTGCACGTAAACCCGTCCGTAGGATTTCTTGAGGAATCGCCTGGCACGCACCAACTGTCCGATGTTCTCATCGACTTTCACCCCTCCGGAGACTTCCTTCATGTAGGCCTCCTCTTCGGGAATCCGGTCGTAGCAAATGGACGTCGGCACGAAGACCAGGTCGTCGCAGAAACCGTCCTCCACAGCCTGAATCAGGATGGCCAGCAGTCCCAGCTTGGGAAGCACCATCTTTCCGGTCCGGCTGCGTCCTCCCTCGATGAAGAACTCGATGTTGTGCCCGAGCTGCACCATGGTCTTCACGTACAGCGAGAAGACTTCGGCATAGAATTTCTGCCCCTTGAAGCTCCTTCGGATAAAAAAAGCCCCGCCACGCCGGAAGATGGGGCCGAGGGGCCAGAAAGCAAGGTTCTTCCCCGCCGCCACGAAGGGCGTGTAAAGATTGTTTTCAAACAGGATGTAGGACAGGATCAGGTAATCGATGTGGCTCTTGTGACACGGGATGTACACGATCGTATTGTGCCGAGCCGCATGCTTGACCCGCTGCAGGCTTTCCATGTCCAGATCGATGCCATCGAAAAGCGTGTTCCACATCCAATCGAGCACGCGCTCTCCGAGGCGGATGAGCGGGTAGCTGTAGTCCGCGGCGATTTCATTCAGGTACTGGTCGGCCTCCATGCGCACTTTCCAGATTTCCTGACCCGACGCCCGCGCCCGCCGCTGCATGAACGTCTCCAGCCTCGGGTGGTGGAGAATGATCTCCTTGAGCTCCAGTTTGCTCTTGAGCGTCGGCCCAACGATGGCACGCTTGATCTTGTCGACCGAATCGATCAGCTCGCGGCGCAGCTGGAAAACCTGCTTGCGGCGCTCCGAATCATTTTCCGACAGCTCGGACACCACCTCCGAGAGATTCAGTGGCTCTCCGACCTCAAGAACGGTGTTCGAGTAGCCCTGCATCGTGGAGAGAAATTTGCGGATGAAGTTCGCACGCCCCCGGTGTCCCATGAACACCTGCTGCAGCCCGCGCCGCTCCCGGTCGGGGCTTCGACTGTACAGCAGAGCCACGGGAACCACGAACACAGGGTTGTCGACCCGCTTCTGGATCTCGATCAAGTGCTCCAGCGGATCGTTGCCCACCCGGATGGCCCGTTGGTAATAGCCGCGCTTGCCAACCAGGAAAAGAATGCCCGATTTGCCCGACTCGATCTGGCGACGATAATAGCCATCGGCATAGGGGTCCGGGAGACTCATCTGACGCAGATAGTGCACCAGGTGGTAAGGCAAGAGCTTCAGCATGTACCACCACGGCTGCCAAACGTAGGGATGGACGTCGAACAGGAAAGTGGGGGCCGACACGCCGAGCTGCGACAGCTTCAGGTTCAGATAAACGAAATCAAACTGGGACCGGTATTCCAGGGCGTAGACAATCCGCCCCTTCTGCCCCAGCTCCTCGATAAGCTTCTGTTGGTCCTCGGGCACGGAGACTTTGGCGATCGTCCGTTCAAACCACTTCCTCAAGAAAAAGCGAGGCTTTTCGTCGATGCTGTAGCCGAAGCGGTCTTTCCGAATCGTCAGGTTCGATTCCCGGGTCAAATCTTGCCAGAAAGACATCCTGATCCTTCCATCTTGGTCTCGAGAGCATCATGGTTCCGCAGGCAAATCGAAATTGATACTTCTAGCAGAAATGTGATAAGAATCCCAAACCTTTTTAATTGGTTGCACCGACCTGTTCCGTGATGGGATACACCCGTGCTGCATGAGCTTGCCGTCCACAATTTCGCCATCATTCGCAACATGGAGATCACGCTGGAGCGGGGCCTCAACGTTCTTTCCGGAGAGACCGGCGCGGGCAAGTCCATCCTCGTGGGGGCCGTCAATCTGGTTCTCGGCAGTCGAGCGTCCCAGGAAATGATCCGCACGGGGGCGAGTGAGGCGACCGTGCAGGCTCTCTTCACACCCTCCGATCCAGCTGCGCTCAATGAGCGTTTAGAAACAGTGGGCCTTGAGCCGGCCGATAGCCTGGAGATCCGGCGCAGCATCACGCGGAGCGGTCGCAACCGTGTCTTCGCCAACGACCAGTCCTTGAGCCTCCAACAGCTCCAGTCGCTCGTTCGAGGGCTGATCTCCATTTCCGGTCAGCACGAGCACCAGCAGCTCCTTGACACGGCCGTTCACCTTTCCCTGCTCGACCATTTCGGCGGACTGGATGACCTGACCTCCGAGCTTGGATCCCATTACGCCCAATGGTCCGCCCTCCACGATCGTCTCGTCAAGTTCCGTAGAGCCAAACAGGAACGCGTCGAAAAAGTCGAGTTCCTCCGTTTCTTGCTCCAGGAGCTGGAATCCGCCCGACTGCAGCCCGGAGAAGATCTCGCTCTCGATCAGGAAAAACACTTGTTGCGCCATGCGGCCACCCTGCACGACACGGCGGAAAAAGCCCTGGGAGCCCTCTACTCCGGCCGCAGCGCCATCCTCGACCTGCTCGCGGGAGTCGAGAAAGACCTGGATGCGCTGGTGCGGATCGACACGTCCCTGGCACCGCTTGTGGAGCATTCGCAACAAGCGCACATTCATCTGCAGGAGCTCACCCATTCCCTTCAACAGTACGCCACGCGTGTGTCT
>CALBZH010000142.1 GCA_937889795.1 uncultured Syntrophobacteraceae bacterium
CCACCGAGATCTACACTCTTTCCCTACACGACGCTCTTCCGATCTCCGGAAATGCCTGAAAGCTCATTGGAGGAGGCCGCCAGAGTCTCGATCCCCAAGGAGATGTCTCGGATGATTTGATGCATATTCTGGTTGAGGGTCTCCGCCGAGCGTGCCAGCTCGCCGAGTTCGTCGCCCCGCGCGATGTCCTCGGGCGAAGCATGCTTCGTGAAATCGCCGTCCGCCATCTGGCGCAGCTGGTCCGAAGCTCGACCCAAGGGGAGGGAGATGCTCCGGCTCAGCCAGATGCCCACTCCACCGGTCAGGAGAAACATGACGAGCATGATGGGGGCTCCCATCCATTTCGCTTTCTGGAAGCTTGCGGTGAGCCGGTCGAGGGATTCGAGCAGCTCGTCCTCGTACGCGCCGGCCCCGATCACCCAGTCCCAAGGCTCGTAATAAGTCACGGCAGCGACTTTGACGCGGGCATCCTTGTCACCCGCGTTCTTCCAGGGGTAATAGACGAAGTCGCAGCCACCGTCTTTCTTGGCCATCGCCTTGTTGACAATGTCCTGGATGAAGAATCGCCCGTTGCTGTCCTTGGCCTGCCAGATGTTCTCGCCATCCCGCTTGCCGTTTTGCGAAATGATATATTTTCCCTGCTGAGCGCCGCTGCCACCGATGACATACACGTACCCGGTCTTTCCCACGGGCGTCTTCATGATGGCTTCCCGCTGGGCAAAGGAATCCATGGGCACACCGACATAGAGCATGCCGATGATGTCTCCCTTGGCGCTTCGAATGGGCTCGTAGGCGGCGATGTACCAAGCGTTCACCACGAATGCTCGGCCTGTGTACGTCTCCCCCTTCAACACCGAGGCGATGACGGGATCCGCGGTGCCATCGGCATGCGTGGCAGGAATGAACGTGCCGATGGCCCGTTCTCCATTCTCGAGCATCACGTTGGTACTGACGCGCAGCATGTCCCCTTGAGGATTCACGCGCTGAAAGAGGGTGCACGTTCCCCCGACGAGCGATCGAACCTTGTCGACCACGGGAGACTCGACATCCTTTTGCCGGTTCTGCCTCAGCGCGAGCTTCCCCGCCATCATCACGGGGAGTGTCAGGTCGGTTTCCTTCCGGCTGAACTGGTTGACCGCTTTCCAGGCAACGGTCTCCTCCGCGAGACTCATCTCCCCTTCGCGAGCGAGCAGGTCTCGTGCCACGGCCAGGTCTCCCTCCAGCTTGACCCGCAGAAGCTTGTCCTGAGTCGCGACCATGTTGTAGACATCGAGGGCGATACGTGCCGTCGATTCCTCCATCTGGGCCCGCAAGGCTTTCTCCGATTCCTGCAAAACCCATCGCTGCGCCACCAAGGTCACGACAACCACAATGACGGACAGCAGAACAACGCCCCAAAGGCCCATTGCGACGAGCTTCTTCTTGATGGAAAGGTTCATGAGCGCTTTCATAGTTTTCCCCCTAAATGGTCCTGCCTTCATGGAGACCCGTTTGAACCCTCATGCCGGCAACAGTTCATGAAGCGCGTCGAGCAGCTTGTCTCGATCGAGCTTGATCTGGTAGTCCGTTATTCCCGCGGCCTTGCCTCTCGCGATATCCTCATCCGCGGCCAGGGACGTCAGCCCAATGATTGGCAGCCCCGCAACACGAGGCTCGGAGCGGATCTTCTGGGTGAGTCCAAGCCCGGTCAGGCGGGGCATCTCGATGTCGGTCACGACCCCGCGGACCTGGTCGACATTTTTGAGCAGCAGCTCCCAAGCCGCCTGGCCGTCCGGAGCATCCAGCACGCTGTATCCGCCATCCTCCAGAAAGCGCTTGACGGTCGCGCGGAAGAAATCGGAATCCTCGGCAAGGAGAACGGTCGTGGGACCCTGCTCACTTTCGACGACCCGTTCACGTGCGGCCCCCCATTCGGGGTACAGCGCCTCGACGAGCTCGTACACATCCGTGAGCAGAACGGTCTTGTCCCGGAGAATGGCCGAGCCGGCAATTCCCGTCTGTCGATGCGTCACCTGGTCGATATCGGCGTGTGTTTCAACCACGTCAACCGGCATGGCCCCCAGGAGCCCCACCTCCCGACCGTGCACGCTGGACACGATAACGGCGAGATCCTGGTCCTCTTCAATGGACATGACACCGGCCACATCGGAAAGCGTCACGAGGGGCAGGGAAGCGCCCCGGTACTGCATGGTGCGGCGTCCGCCCACCGTTTCGACCTGCTGACGCGAAACCCGCTCCACGCGAAGCACCGTATCCAGGGGAGTGGCACACAGCTCGCCGGGAGCGTTGTAGAAGAGCAGCAGGGACTGCACGTCCTGAAGCCTTTCGCGCTCCGCCTCCTCGGCAAGCTCAACCGCACGGCTGGAGCCGGAGAGAGCCGTGAGGTCCCGCTTGGCGGCAAGACCGTTCACATCGAGGATCAAAGCCACTTTTCCATCCCCCATGATGGTCGCCCCGGCATATTCCTGAAGCCCCTTGATGTGGCGGCCCAGCGGTTTGACCACGATCTCTTCCGTGTTCTGGAAGGAGTCGACCACGAGGCCGTACTGCATGGTGCCGGTGGTGACGACGACGATTTCGATATCGCTTGAGGCGGTCTTTCGCCTTCCGTCCGTCTGCCGTCGTTCGTCCCGAGCGTTCGGGACCCCCGACGGCTCGGCCGATTCACCCGCTTCGTCCTGCAGGGCGTGGTGCGGCGATCGTCTGTCGGCGATTCGAGAGCGCCGGCAGATTTCGAGCTTCCCTGTGCTCGGATCGAGGTATGTTGGCACAATGCCGAGAAAATCCGAAAACCGGACGAGGGGCACGATCTGCTCGCGCAGAATCAGGACTTCGGCGTCGCCCACCACTTCGATGCGCTTCTTGACGAGCTCGGCCCGAATGTGAAGCAGCTCGACCACGTTGATCTGGGGAATCGCAAATCGCTCTCCCTCGACCGTCACGATGAGGGACGGGATGATCGCCAGGGTCAAGGGCAGCTTGATGCGAAAAAGGGTCCCCTTGCCAGGCTCGGACTCGATCTCGACCTTGCCGCCGAGCCGATCCAGATTGGTCTTGACCACATCCATGCCGACCCCGCGTCCCGAGACGTCGGTCACCTTTTCGGCCGTGGAAAGCCCCGGCAGGAAGACGAGCCCGACCTTGTCCTTGTCGGACATGGCCTGGAGCTTTTCCTGGGTGATGAGCCCCTTCTTGAGCGCACTGGCCGATATCTTGTGCGGGTCGATGCCTTTGCCGTCGTCGGCGATCTCGACCACCACCTGTCCGGCCTCGTGACGCGCCTCCAGCCGGATGGTGCCCTGCGCCTTCTTTCCTGCCCGCCGCCGCTCGTCGGGGGTTTCAACGCCATGGTCAGCGGCGTTTCGAACCATGTGGGTCAGGGGATCCGAAAGGCCTTCGATGAGGCTCTTGTCCAGCTCGACTTCCTTGCCCCGGATGTCAATCTGAATGTCCTTGCCCATGAGCTGGGCGATGTCGCGGACAACCCGGGGGAACTTGCCGAAGACATTCCCGATGGGCTGCATCCGCGTCTGCATGATGGCGTCCTGCAGCTCGGACGTGACCAGGTTGATGCGCTGCGAGGAAGCGGTGAGCGCCCTCCGGTCGTTTTGAGCCACGGCCTCCCGAAGCTGATTGCGGCTGAGAACGAGCTCGCCCGCGAGATTCATCAGGGTTTCGAGAAGGCTCACGTCGACACGAAGCGTGCTTTCCCCTGAACGGGAGGAGGCTTTGGCCCTGGCGTCACCATCCTGCTTTTCGGAGTCGGC
>CALBZH010000143.1 GCA_937889795.1 uncultured Syntrophobacteraceae bacterium
AGATATCCACTCGTGACTGGAGTTCAGACGTGTGCTCTTCCGATCTCTTTTCCTCCACCGCCACCTGCCAGCGAGTGCGACACCTCTCGTGGGCGCTGTCGTAATCGCCCGTGGCGAGTGCAATGCTGACCGCCATATCGTGCAGCCGATCGTCCTCGGGAAAATTGGCCAATAGCCGCTCAGCCAGCTTACGGGCTCTGACGAAATCCTCTTTGACCAGCAGGTCGAAGCCTTGAGCGATGTCTTTACTGAGCTGCTCGCCGGCCTTGCCCAGCTCTCGAATGCTCTGAAGGCGGTCGGGCGGGATGGCTTTTCGAGCATCTTCGTGCTTGGACAGACAGCATTTTTTGTATTTTTTCCCGGAACCGCATGGGCAGGGCTCATTGCGCCCAACCTCCCGCATGACCAATTGGTCGATTAAGGCCTGTTCTCTCTGGGATGCTTGAAAGGCTTCGAGTCGCTCGTTCAGATCCGCACGACTAATGCCGTACTGACTGCAGATACGGTCGGGGTCGCCCCCTCTGAGAAGCTCGATGATCGGCTTCATGGGATCGACCGGGGGGCGGGATGCACCACCGGACTGCTGACTGTCCATGTTCTTTCCTTTCCAAAGGCGAATTGGATCCGCTTCAGGGGAAGTCCTGAATCGATGCGGCCGCGATGGCTTCTTATCAGCTTTCGCCAATCCTGTCAAAAGCATCGCCGGAAGGAAAGGATTGTGTCGTCGATGGGGGGCGCAGCTGGTCCGGTCCGAGGAAGGCGAAAGCGAAGGCAGAGCTCGCCATGGGCCCAACCCAGATCGCTTTCGATCAATCGCCAGTGAACCCGAGAGTCTTCCGGAGCGTCTCCAGGTTCTTCCGCATGACCTGTTGATAGTAGTCGAGTGGGGCGTTCTCAGCTCCCGTGGCTACAGGATCCAAAACCGCTACGGGGATTTTCGCCTCCCTAGCGACGGTCTCCCCGACCTTGGCCGGGTATTGGGGCTCCGTGAACAAGGCCCCAACCTGCTTCTGCCTGATGACGCGAACCAGTTGCAGCATTTCGGCCGCAGACGGCTCCATCCCCGGATCCTCCCGCACCACCGCAGCGATTTCCAGCCCCATGTCACGGGCTAGATAGTCAAAAACCGCGTGCTGTGTGACCACTCGTCTGTTCTTGAGCTTGCCACCCACGATCCGCGCCTCCTCGGCAAGAGCGTCGAGGGCCGTGGCGTAGGCCGCACCGTTGCGTGTGTAGAGTGCCGCGTTCGAAGGATCCGCGTCAACGAGAGCCGATGCGATGTTTCGAACCATCATGGCGGCCATGCGTGGGCTAGCGAAAAGATGCGGGTTGGGTCCTTTATGCTCGTGTGGCCGGCCTTCGCCGGCCTCATGGCGGTGTGCTGTCGAGTCCGACTGCGGCTGACTCCTCTCCCCGTGCTTGTGCCTGGAGGCCACGCCGGCTTCCTCCGCATGGTCGTCTCCCCCATCAATCACATCTCGGATCCCTCGGGAACTGTCAACGAGCACCACGTCAGGATTGGCCCGCTCCAAAGGGGCACCGAGGAATTCCTCAAGGCCCAGCCCGTTTGCCACGAAGATCTTCGCCCGGCTGATCTTTTCCATATCTCCCGGTGTCAGGACATAATCATGGGGGCAGCCCATGCTGGCGGGAAGCATCGATTCCACCACCACACCCTGAGCCCCGTTGACGATGTTCCGAGTGAAGAGATAGACGGGAAAGGTACTCGCAACGATCCTCACTTCGGGCTGCGAGGATGCTGCATCCATCGGGCTCGCCGTTGCCATGATCCACAGTCCAACCAGCAGCTGCGCCGCCTTCAAGAGTTGCTTCCTGCTCACGCAATTCACCTCCTAGACCCAAATGCGAAATTGCAATCCGTCTGCAGCGGTCCAAGCGATTCATTTAATCCTTTGGGGGCTAAAGCTCATCATATGCAACCATAAAACATTATGCAAGATCTTAAGTGCACGTTCTATTTCTTTTTATAACAGCATGTTAGATTTTAGTATGACCGGCTTCTTCTCGCAGAGTTGTTGCAACTTTGTTGCCCATACCACCATGACTGCGGGCGGCACCCAAGGCACTCGTTTCAGGTGGACGCAACAAGGCTTCCCCTGGCCAATGGGAATCACGACCTCCCGTGTACAAGTGGAGTGAGCATCCTCTCGATCAGGGTGTCGATCAAATGCGGCAACGGCTCCGCCACCTGCCCCACAACCATCACCGGCTCCTGGGTGAGGGGAAGCAGCATCTTAAGTGCTTTACACGCACCGATTGCCTCGACCATGCGGGGAGAGCACTCCCCCATGAACGAGTGAGCGATCAGGATCGAGATGGAGCCCACAACGACGTCCGTCTGATGGACACAGTGGCACACGGCGCCCTCCCCACTCGTCCCACGGTTTGCCCCGGCCTTCAGCATCTGGGCCGTTGCGATGGCGTTGGTTCCCAACGCCCATATCTCCACATCCTCCGCGAATGCTTGCCGCATCCTCTTGATGATTGCAGCTCCAAAAGAGGCTCCCTGACCATCAACCACCGCCACTCGAAGCATCGAGCTTCCTCGCTTCCCATACGGAGCACCCTGCAACGTCAACTCCCTTTTCGCATTCATTCGGCCACGAGGAGGATCCGATGATCCACCAGATTCATCTCCTTGATTCGCGCTTTGACCCACCGTTGATCTCCGAAGATCCCCTGCAGAAAAACCCCCTCGGATTCGGGCCTGAGCACATCGACCGCCTCCATGATGAGCTCCTCCTTCCCGTCTTTGACTAGGTATGCGTTGGCTTCACACATGGTCGTTCCTCCCTTCGCTGCTCCCTGCATTTCAAAACAAAAAAGGCCACGAAAGCGTTCCCCCCTCGCTGTGGGGTAAAGCCTTCATGGCCCCATTCACACGGCTATGACGATAATTGGAAGCGGGATCGCGGGTGAGGCCTTCACGGCCACATTGAGGATCCGGTGAACCTCGCTCAAGCTGAGATTCGTAGCAGCAGGCTGCACGAGTGTCAAGCGAAAGCTGCGAAGCCGCGACGCCTGTCGCTTGACGTAAGACCATGAAACGGGTAAGGTGTTGGAACACCGTTACCGAAAGGCATTTGCGATGGCCCTGGATGCTACTGAAGGACTCTCAGCCAGCCTGGAAGATTACCTCGAGGTCATTTTCCATCTGGAAAAGTCCCACCGCGTAGCCCGGGCCAAGGACATCGCGGACCAGATGAATGTGCAGCGCGCCTCGGTGACGGGCGCTCTCAGGGCTCTCGCCCACCGCGGCCTGATCAACTACAGCCCGTACAGCTATATCACGCTGACTGCGGAAGGTCGCACCATCGCGCGTGACATCATCCACCGGCACGATACGCTCAAGACCTTTTTCATGGACACCCTCCAGCTGGACCAAGCGCAGGCAGAAGCGAACGCCTGTCGCATCGAGCACGCCATCGACCCGGTTGCCATGGAGCGACTCGTCCATTTCGTCGAATTCATCAAGACTTGCCCACGAACGGGTCTCGACTGGTTCGATGGATTTGCCCGCTTTTGCAAAAACGGGGAGCGCACCTCGGATTGCGAGAAATGCCTCAAGCTGTGCCTCGACAGCTTGAAAAAGTCCTCCCAACAATCGCAGTAGTCCTGGGCAGATTTCATTCATCCTCCACGACCGGCCGAGGGTCGGCTTCGTTGCAGGCAGATCTGCCGTCAGATTGCGAAACACGAACGATCCAGTCCAAGAACGCTGAGCTTTCTTCGTAAGCTCCCCCACAAAACGAGCCCAGATGCTGTGCACTGCGCTCAAAATCCGCGATGAAAGCCCCCAAGTCCTCTTTCCGGAACCACTCTTCATACGCATCGAGGCCGTTCTTCAACAACACCAGCAGCTCGCCCGTGTAAGGGTTCATCTGGGTAATCGCCGAGTAGAGCGCAGGGCTCTGAGCGAACATCCGGCCAATGAGATTGATCTCCAGCCGATAGCTCGGGCTCGTGTAATGCAACGTCTCGGCGATGTCCACGTTCAGCTCGCGCAGCACTCGGCCGGTCAGCATCGTCGTCATGTGGAAGAGCACCTGAATGATGCTCATCATTCGATCGTGCTCTTCGGGGGAGGTCTCTTTGACCAGAATGCCCTCACTGGCGAACAATTCGCGGAGCCCGCGCCAGTCATTCTCTTGCACCCGAACGGGACACGCCACGAGGGTCTGTCCGGCAAACGTGCCGATCCGCCCCCCGAACATGGGGTGCAGCCCCACCACGGAGGCCTCGGAACGAAGCATTTCCTGTACGGGCCGCGTTTTGAGGCTGCTCACGTCGAGTAGCAACTGCTCAGGGCGGGTATGAGGGACAAGGTCCCCGATGATGGAAACGGACTGGTGTAGCGGCACGGCAAAAAGCACGACCTCAGAGCGAGCCACCACGTCTTTCCCTGAAAGCTCCGTCCCGATGTCGGCCACGTGGACGGTGTATCCCTTGTCGGCGAAGAACCGGGTAAATAGCCGACCCATTTCTCCCTGTCCACCGATGATGCCAACGGCAGCCCCCGGCCTCCAACCAGCCTTTCCTTTCACGCCCAGTGCTCCAAATTGAGCCATCCCCAGATTCGATTCACATCTCGCCATCTTGCCCTCGCGCACTCAGCACAGCGCCATACAACGAAGAATCCCCAACAGCAGCAAACGTCATTCCGACGAAGACACGTTGCGTCAAAATAAGGATTTGCGCATTGAAAGCAGTGCCATTTGAAAGCAACGAGCGAGGCCGTGGATCCTCTCGATCCCACGGCCTCGCTCGTCGCCTTTCGGCAAAATCAAAAAGCCGTGGGACCCTTTCGGGCTGCCCACGGCTTAAATGATCGTGAGTGAACCGGACCCTCAAGCATGGTGCATCCCGACGCCCCCGTAGCGGTAGCCGCAATAATAAAAGCCACAATAATAGAATCGGGACTGGATCAACATGCCTTGCTCCATTGAAGCTGAGTGATCTCCTGATAACGAACGGGAGGCAAACTTGTCAAGACATTTTTTCCGAGGTGGTTGTCCGTCTTGGCCACAAGGCATGTCACGCAACCAAATCTTCGAGTGCCTCCCGAAGGTTGGGGTAACGAAACTGGAACCCTTCCTCCTGGAGCCGTTTCGGAAGAACACGCTGTCCTTTGAGAACCACCTGCGCAAGCTCCCCAAGAGCCAATTTCATGGCAAACGCTGGAACGGCGGGCAGGAACGCCCATCGGTGCACCGCTCTGGCCAGGGTCTTGACGAGATCCGCATTCCGAACCGGATTTGGGGCAGTGCAATTGACCGGCCCCGTGAGGCCGGGCCTTTCGATGACATAAAGCAGGACGCGATACAGATCCTCGAGGTGAATCCAGGAAAACCACTGTCGTCCACTGCCAAGGGGACTGCCGAGTGCGAACCTGAAGGCGGGCACCATGTGGGCCATTGCTCCTCCACCCTTCCCCAGAACAATCCCGAAGCGCGTGATCACGACCCGCATACCGAAGGGTTCGGCGCGTCGGGCTTCCGCTTCCCAGGCCATCCCCACGTGCGCCAGAAAATCGTCACCGGGAGGCGAGCCCTCGTCGAGGATCCTGTCGTCGTCGTGGCCCCCGTAGTATCCGATGGCCGAGCAGCTGACGAGAAGCGGCTTTGATTCGAGGCGGCTCAAGGCATCCACGACGTTTCGGGTCGTCAGAACGCGGCTGTCCAGGAGCATCTGCTTCGCCCGAGGCGTCCATCGACTGAAGATAGAAGAGCCGGCGAGATTGATCACGGCGTCGTGCCCGGCGAGATCCTCCTGCCACGGACCGCCCTTCATGGGATCTCCAGCTATCCGACGGACTCCCCCAGGAAGCTCCGGCGTGCGACCTTTCGACCGACTCAGTACCATTACCTCATGTCCGTCCTCCGTGAGCCTTCGGGACACATAGGACCCGACAAAGCCCGTCCCCCCGGTCATGAACACGCGCATGGCTCGTCCTCCTCGTCTAGTAGGCCACCGTCTCAGCGGAGCGCCCTTTGAGCCGTCTCGCCAAATCGCCTACCGTGCATCGAATGAGCGTCCCATTCTCGTACAGTGGGACTTCGCTCTGGTCCTCAAGGAGACGCTGCAGAAGGGTTGACGAAGGCTGCACGGCCATCCCATGGAGAATCCACGTCGCCATTCCCCGATGCACTCCGTCCGCCGACTCCAAATACGGCAGAACGAATGCTGAGCATCCTTCAAGCATCCGCGGTCTCGACTGGGCCAGACGCCCGATTCCCCAGAGCACACCCCGCTCGAGAAGCCCATTTTCCAAAGGATTTCCATCCGGTCGGGTGTAGGAGACCAAAAGGCAGGCAAATTCAACGGCTAGGCCCTCATGCCGGGCCATGATCTCCCCCATGGCTTCTGCCGAGCCCCACCCAATGCCGCCCGATTCGTCGTTGAGACTCCAGATCAACCGCCGCATGATGTTCCGGGCCGATTCCATATCGGAATCCGCCAGGTGCGCCACGACGACACCGATGGCAGTGACCGCACGCCATTTCAGTATCTCTTCGGGATGGAAGAGGAACGAGAGCAACGGATTGATGACCTGGCGTCCAGGAAGAAGCTCCCAATCAGCAAGCCGGTCGTTGAACGCCTCCGAGCGGAGCATCCTCTCCACCCGTTTCCGCAAACCCCATATTCCCGACGAACGATCTGTCAAAGGAGCTCCCCCTGCCCTCGAGCGAACGTCAACGCATCGAATCCGTCATCCCGCTGTTTCTTCCCAACGGATACAATCCGTGGGGCAGCACTGGATTGCCTCGTCGACGCATGCCTCCGGATAGGCGGGCAGGTCGATCACCTCGATGTATCCCATGTCATTGCGACGGAAGACCTCAGGGCACACCTCGAGGCAGCCCTCGCATTCGGTGCAGTGTCCCAAATCCAGGACAGGAGCTTTAGCCATAGTCTCCTCAAGGATCCAATCGGGGCATAAGGGAGGGGTGGATGTCCATTTGCCAAAACCGGAGGGCGGCCCGGGGACCGCCGAATCAGCCTCCCAATCCGTTCCAAACTCTCGGTGGTGGGAAAACCCGGAAATCCGACCGAACCAGGCAGTCCACTCACGCAACGAGCGGTACAAGACCCGGTCCGGCCCGCATCCATGGGGAAGAGAGGTCATCTCCTCCAAAACGACCAAGTATCTGGGACCGGCTGCTTACGCACGCCGAAGGCGAGCCAGCTCCAGCGAGAGCCTCCTGAGGTGCGTCTGCTCTTCTTTGACCAAAAGATTGATGAGATCCTGGTCTTTCTTGCTATCCGCGACCTCAAGCATGCTCAAAAAGAACAAGATGGAGTCCTTTTCGAATTCGATGGCCATCTTGAGAGCGTCCATGGCGTTCTTAACGGTCGCCAGCGCCTTCTCGACACTGTCAGCCGCCGTGAACACATGCTGGTCGGCCATCATCTTGATGTAGAGGTCGGTCTCATTGTCTGGATCCCATACCGTCGCTTTCTGGACTTCCGGGGGCAGCTGTGCCTTGAGCGCTTCAAACCGTTTCTTGTGGTCCACTTCCTGGAGGCCCAGGTCCATGAACAAGTCTTTGACCGCTTGGTCGTCAACGATCGCGAGGGCGTTGTCGTAAAACTTCTTTCCGTTTTCTTCGATATTGATGGCTATTTGGAACACTTCAGCAGCGTTGAAATTGAACATCATAGCTTGAGCTCCTCTCGGCCCTTCCCTTACTCTTTCGCAAAATCACTCTTGGGGGCGCCGCACACGGGGCATTCCCAGTTGTCCGGCACGTCCGAAAAGGTGGTTCCAGGGGCCACACCGTTTTCCGGATCGCCTTTGGCAGGGTCGTACACATAGCCGCAAACCTGGCAGACA
>CALBZH010000144.1 GCA_937889795.1 uncultured Syntrophobacteraceae bacterium
TCGACTTCTTTGCGGAGACGCTCGTCATGTATGATGCAGGCAGCATCACCGAAATCCGGCGGTTTCTGAAGTCGACTGATACTGCCGGACCGAAGGCTTGATATCCTCGTTGCCTGCTCTTCGTAAGATCCGATAGGCACCGATTGCACTCTGAGCGTACCGATTGATGCGACCGAGCGTTCAAGCCTTCTCCAGCCCTGATAGCCGATGGATCTTGGGGATTAGTCCATGGACATATGACCCATGATCAGAAGGGCAATTACGATCAGGAGGAGGATCGGTTGCGTGTGGATTTTGTAGACGTTCTTCAAAGCATCCTTCGAGCACAGCTTGAATTTGAGGACGATCCCCAGTAGGGCCAAGCCCCCCATGATGACCAATCCCCATTCGGGCAGGGCCGTCGATCTGCACCGCGAAAGGCTCCAATGGACCAGTGCCAGGAGGAGGATCACGGGGTTCAGGATGTAGTGGAGCTGCATCAGGTACTTCTTTTGGCTGCTGTTGAACCGGGCGAGGGCGCTCTTCGCTTCAGGCGCCAAGGGTGTATACTCCCTCAGCCACCGGATGAGGATACTCAGCGCCACGGTCAGGTTGGCCACTCCGAGGCTCCAGGCGGTGATCTCGCCCGTTGTCTCGTTCCCTTTATCGCGGCCCTTTCCGGGTAGCGCGCCAGCCAATCCCTGTCCCCACCCCGCGATACCGGCCTTGTTGGATCCTTTCCAGCTCTTCTTGTGATCATCGGCCATGCCAAGCGAGCCGATCAACAGGAAGCTGCCCAAAAGAAGGAAGCACATGAAAAACAGGATGATTCGGGTCCGGTTCTTTCTCGCTTTCATTCTCGGATTCCCTCCGAACGTTTATTCCGCTAACGTTGCCCAATCGGCTTCCGTTATACCGCATTATCTTTATAGCGCATATCATCCCGCATGAGCCCAAAAATCAGCGAGCCCCATACCCACGAAGAGATGCCGTGACAACGGCCAGCTTCTTGGATAGCATCCGGTATGCACGGATGTTTGACTGGTTCGCGGGCGAGTCGCGAGGACTGGCCGAAATGTCGGAGAATGTGGCTCGATTGAGGAGAGCTTGATATTCTGATTGAGCCATCGAGCACTCTTGGGTAAAGCTCTTGATGGGCGTTTTCCGTTCGAGCGCTCTTCGCCTGGAGTGGGGGGAGATCTTGGACGACAGCAACTGAATCAGAACGAGGTGGACGTATCATACGCACCCTATTTTCCAGCCTTCGGGCTCGGGTCATTCTGATCGTGCTCGTGGCTCTCGTTCCCGCGTGGGCCATGATGCTCTACAGCATTTCGGAGCAGCGATCCGCCATCGAGGCTGATGTCATCAAACAAAGCCTCCAGGCGGCGGAACTGGCGGCAAGTCAGGAAGAGCAGTTCATCGAGGGGGCGCGCGAGGTGCTGACGGCGCTTCAGCTCACGTTCCATTCTCTCCCGGCGACCCCGTCGGCGTGCCGTGCAATCCTGAAGCAGATGACCCTGGCATTCCCGCGCTATTCCGAATTGGGGATTGTAAGACCTGGAGGTGATGTCCTTTGCAGTGCGCAGCCTCATCACGAGACCCTCGATGTCGGCAATTCACTCTGGTTCAAGACCGCACGGTATTCAAAGCGGTTTACGGTGGGGGACGATCTGGGCGGAAGCCTGACGGGAAAGCCAGTCCTTGTGGTCAGCGACCCCGTTCTCGGCTCCGACGGCCAGGTTGAAGCCGTGTATTTCGCCGCCGTCGACCTGGATTGGCTGGACGACTTTCATGTCCCTCAACTGGTGGGCTCCGTTGCGGGCTCTTTCCTTGCCTTGGTTGATCAGAACGGGATGGTGCTTTCCATGAAGCCTGACCCCCGGCAAAAGGGAGTCCGGTTGCGGGACGGCAAGCTTCTCCACGCAATCGCCCAAGGGGGACCGAATGTCGTCCTGGTTGCGGACGCCTTTGGTGGGCACACCATTTATGCGATCTCGCCCGTTCGAAGTCAATCGCCTTCCAGGACGGTGAGCGTGGTTTTCGCCATGCCCAGAGAACAGGCCTTTGCGGAGGCCAACCGCACGCGAAACCGCAATCTCGCCCTGCTGGGATTGGTGAGTGTCCTGGTGGTCGGCACCTTCTGGCTGCTCGGCAACTCGGTGTTTCTTCGCCGCCTCGGGGCTCTGGTGGCTGCGACCCAACGGTTGGCCGAGGGCGATTTGAAGGCTCGAAGTGGACTCACCCACCAAAGCGACGAGCTGGGACATCTCGCCAAGACCTTTGATGGAATGGCTCAAGCGCTCGAGCTGAGGGAGCGCGAGCATCAGGAGGCGGAAGCGAGGATCCGCTTCTCGGAAGATCAGCTGAGGCGGCTGCAGGCGCATGTGCAGCAGGTTCGCGAAGAGGAGCGGCTGAGCCTTGCGCGGGAGATCCACGATCATCTGGGGCAGGCCCTCACCGCTTTGAAGATCGACTTGTCGTGGCTGCGCAAGCGCGGGGGATCGATCGATCCGGCACTGATGCAGGGCAAGCTCGACGGCATGTCGGAGATCATTGACGATGCCATGAATACGGTCCACCATGTGGCCTCGGAGCTGCGCCCCAGAATCCTGGACGATCTCGGACTGGCTGAGGCGATCGAATGGCAGACGGAAGAGTTTAGCAAGCGAACCGGCATTGGCTGTGACGTGTCTGTCAGTGACAACGATCTGGAGCTCTCGCCCGAGCAATCGACGGCGCTGTTTCGCATCTTCCAGGAAGCCCTGACGAATGTTGCCCGTCATTCCGGGGCCACCGAGGTAACCGTTTCGTTGGACATGAGCCCCGAAAGCGTTTCGTTGCTTGTAGCCGACAACGGCCGAGGCATCCGGATAGAGGAGGTCGAAAACCCTCTTTCCTACGGACTGCTCGGGATTCGGGAAAGGGCCTACTCTCTGGGCGGCGAGGTGGAGATCAAGGGGGAAGCGGGCTCCGGTACCCGGCTGAAGGTGTCCATCCCCCTCCGACCTGGAGATTCCAATCAGGATTGAAACGATGATCAAGGTCATTATCGCGGATGATCACCCCGTTGTCCGGAAGGGACTCAAGGAAATCCTGGCGGAGGATCCGAGCACCTGTGTGGTCGATGAGGCGAGCGACGGTTATGAATTGCTGCGGAAGGTGCGCGGAGGCGACTTCGATGTGATCATTCTCGACATCAGTATGCCGGGGCTCGACGGGTTGGATATTCTGAGACAGATCAAGGCCGAGAAGGGTGCACCTCGTGTGCTGATGCTGACCATTCATCCCGAGGCCCGCTACGCCGTCCGATGCCTCAAGATGGGAGCTGACGGCTACCTCACCAAGGGAAGCGCTCCCGATGAGCTCCTGCGAGCGATTCAACGGATCTCGTCCGGACGGAAGTACATTAGCCAAAATCTTGCCGAGGCGCTGACGGACCAGCTCACCTCCGGATCCGACCAAACACCCCACGAGACCCTTTCCGACCGCGAGTACCAGGTCATGGTGCGGATCGCCGCGGGGCGCCCCTTGAAGGAAATTGCCGACGACCTTGCGCTGAGCGTAAAAACCGTCAGCACCTACCGATCCCGCATCCTGGAAAAGCTCAAGCTGCAGAGCAATG
>CALBZH010000145.1 GCA_937889795.1 uncultured Syntrophobacteraceae bacterium
ATCATCAGCTCTATGTCCCAGTAGAGGAGCACCATGGCGGAGTTGGCTGCCATGACTGTCTGCCGTAATGCTGGTGGAGGCTCATGGCTTCAAGAACATGCTTGGCACCGGTTCCGGAGACGAGAAACGCCCCCTCGGTTTCGGCCAGGATTTCTCTGGCTGAAACGGGATCCTGCAAACCATTTCGACCGAGCACATGGTAGAGTTCTCCCAGTATTTGGGAACTCACGACAACGTTCTGAAAATTCCCCTCGATCAGCTGCCTGGCTTTTTCCAGTTTTGCCGGTTGATTCAAGGCATAGAGGTAGACTCAGACATTGGTGTCGATCAAAACATTATCGCTCAAAAAGCTCGTCCCTGTCGAAGCGGTAGTCCTCGGGCAAGTAGAAAGAGTGCGACTCCACAAACCGAAAGAAGCGCTCCCGTTTGGCGGTGGCCCGATCTTCCTCCACGAGGATGACCTTAAACCGCTTGCCTTCCTTCTCCGCTCCGAGACTTCGATCAGGAACCAGGACACCGTCTTTGTACGTGGCATTCATGACGAGCGGCATGTTTTGTCTCCTTGGCCGGAGCCCGTTCATTCTTTGCCTTTGGTTACCGTGGTGCGGTGGGCACGGTGAAGCTGTGCGGACCCTACAATCCCTCGGCCGTTCTATGTAGGTCTCGTACACCGGAAAGAGGGATCATGTCGAAACTTTTTACTCTTTAGCATTACAGATAAAAGTGATTTTTCGGCAAATTTTTAGCGCAAGCACGGCTCCCAAAAACTTGCAATAGAAAACATTGAAAAGAAACATACTTCTGCTGAGAGTTAACTGGCTCACAGTGTGGCCAGCGTTCACTCTGCTGAAGGGCAACTTTCAACAGATTAAGAATTCTTACCGGTGTTTTCTGTTGTAAGTTTTTCTGACTCTTCTGGAGCACAAAGATAAACCGCAATCCCTATTTACGTGATGACACCAGATAGTTGGAAGTTCCAACAAAAGGGACTCTTCCGATGCACGAAAGCTATTAGCACGTCCCAACATCATCCCAAATCGCCGCACTTTCAATAACTTCAAAAAAACGGGTTGCATTGAATCCGTCAGGGTACAGTGTCGATGGCTTTTCGCTGTCCGCCGTGCAGCATCGTCCTGCCTGCACCCTGGTGTCCTTTAACACTCCGCCACAAGCGTTTAGCAAGTGCCGATCGTCACGCAACGCGATAAGTATTTCTTCGAGCGACACTTTGAGAAATCCGTTGAACCGATCGTGATCATGCTCAATGGAGGTATCGACGATCCACCCCCGAACGGGCGGTGGCATTGGATCGGGCTCGAGCCCGAGCGCGGCAAGCAAGCCAGCGTCTGTTGTCAAGCCGTTCTTAACCGCCTGGACCTTGCGGTAGAGCTGGAATCCAGCCTTACGAAGTGTTGTTGTGCCGTGTAGCCACACTTCTCTTTTCGAACAGCGCAGATAGGTTGATTTGATCTCCAGGACCAGAACCTGATCGTCCCGAGCACAGATGATGTCCACCTCACCGGGATCCATCTCTGAGGTACGAGTCGGAAGGTAGTTCAACTGCACCCTGAAGCCCCTCTCATCCAATCGCTCTGCCAATCTACTCTCGATGCGCCGCGTCTCGTCTCTGGCCTCCTTCCTTCGAGCACCAATCCGCCGCAAGTTGTTGATGGCCGCGGATGATCTGTTCTGTATCGCAACCACCCACGGTAACTGGAAAAGATAGCGGCCCATCTTCAGAATCGGGCATTCAAAGAGCTCCGGGCGACGATCGCTATCACCCCAGTGCGGTCTGGATGCCATGGCGGTCCAGTCACTGGTCCAAAAGTCGAGAATGGCCTCCGCAACTTTCGGGTTCCCGTGCGGGCAGTCTTTGCTCACCGTCCAGCTCGTGATGTTGGCGATCTTCTCAGCGCGATCCGACCAGGTCAGCGGGAAGCGGTTATGCGATCCCGGCTGCATTAACCCATCGAAAGCCAATTGCCCGAGTGCCAAATGCGCATTGCCCGTTTCGCCGAGATATTGAATGTACGGTAGTATGAACTCGGAGGAGAAGAACACACTCATCAACTCCAGGGACAGGAGTGCCTGGAACAGATCAACACGCAGCCCCGACGAGGTGGTTACAGACTCGGAAAGTCCGTATACCTCGGTCAGCCTCAGCAGCGTACGGATCGCCATGATGTAGGCGAAGCGATTCGCCTCTTGGTTTTCAGGCTTCCCGATCATGGCTGTGGCCATATCGGAGGTCGCGAATGCCTCCACCGCTCGATTGACCCAGTAGTGATCCAGACGCGCGAGCCTTTCACCGTTACGT
>CALBZH010000146.1 GCA_937889795.1 uncultured Syntrophobacteraceae bacterium
GATCTGCCGGTTGATATAGCGCAATTCAGGGTGGATAACGCTGTTGAACAGCGCCCTGCCTGGCGTGGTTTCGATCCACTCGTTCTTCCAGAGCAACCGGACCTTCGTGTTCGGATGGACAACGCCATGATCGATCGCGATCAGGATGTCTTCCACGCTGTTGAAGGCCATGCCCTCCCCCCTCAGCCCTTCCCTCATGCCCGTAAGGTAGAAGATGCCGAGGACGATGTCCTGCGTAGGCGTCACTACGGGCCTTCCGCTGGCTGGAGAAAGCAGGTTGTTGGCGGAAAGCATGAGGATCCTCGCCTCTGCCTGCGCTTCCAGGGAAAGGGGAACGTGGACAGCCATCTGGTCGCCGTCGAAGTCCGCGTTGAAGGCGGTGCAAACCAGCGGCGGGAGGCGAATGGCCTTTCCTTCCATCAGGACAGGTTCAAAGGCCTGTATCCCGAGCCGGTGCAAGGTCGGGGCACGGTTCAACAGGACAGGGTGATCCTTGATGATCTCTTCGAGGATCGCCCAGATCTCGTCGCGTCCCCGCTCAATGATCCTCCGGGCACTCTTGACGTTGGGAGCAAGACCTCTTTCCACCAGCTTGTGCATGACGAAAGGCTTGAAGAGTTCCAAGGCCATCTGCTTGGGCAGCCCGCACTGGTAAATCCGGAGCTTTGGCCCGATGACAATGACGGAACGGCCGGAATAGTCGACGCGCTTGCCCAGCAGGTTTTGCCTAAAACGCCCCTTCTTGCCCCGCAGGAGGTCGCTGAGGCTCTTCAAGGTCCGGTTTCCTGCCCCTAGCACGGCCTTGCCCATCCTGCCATTGTCAATCAGGGCATCCACCGATTCCTGGAGCATCCTCTTCTCGTTTCGGATGATGATTTCCGGCGCCCGGAGTTCCTGCAGCTTCCTCAGTCGATTGTTGCGGTTGATCACTCGCCGGTAAAGGTCGTTCAGGTCGGAGGTGGCGAAACGGCCCCCCTCAAGTTGGACCATCGGGCGAAGATCGGGAGGGATGACCGGCAGGACCTCCAGGATCATCCACTGAGGCTTGCTGGCGCTCTTTCGGAAATCTTCCACCACCTGCAGGCGCTTGATCAGCTTCCTCTTTTTCTGCCCCGTCGTTTCGGAGATTTCCTCACGGAGGGAAGCCGCCATCTCGTCCAGACCCAGTTTATTCAGCAGCAGCTGGACGCCTTCCGCACCGATCCCGGCGGAAAACTCGCGGTCGTATGAAGTGCAGAGGTGCTGCTCCCTTTCCAGGATGATGTCGCCCCGCACAAACGGGGATTCTCCTCCGTCGATCACGATATAGCACGGGTCTTCAATCGTTATCGTCTCCTGCTGCGTCTGGAACCTGCCCGTGTATTTCTGGTTATAGAGCTGCACCTCGCTGAGAGCGAGAACATCGTTCTTCTGGAAGGGCAGGTGCGCAACGGCCGTGACGATGAAGGCCTCCTGGTTGCCGACCAGCGCACGTTGTATCCCTGGGATCGCCTCGGGCCCGCCGCGCTCTTCGAGTTCAGTCGCCGAAATGATCTCGCCAGGGCCTTCCGAGTCATCCCGCTCGATCCTGAAAGCGGGTTCGACCTTGAAAATCTCGTCCCCGTAATCGGCCTTGAAGCGAGAAACCTGGCTCGCGGAGACAAGATCCCCCTCGTCCACGGGGACATCGTCCACCTGGATGACTCGGTGGGCTTCCTCCGCCTTGAACTTGGGATCGTAATGGGAGTGGATCCGCTCCTCGGAAGCGTCAATGAGATCCCCGCGCCGTGCGAGGTCCGTTCTTCGCCCTTCCATGACGACCTTGAAGAGAGGCTTCCTCTTCCGGATGGGGGCAAAGTACACGACTTTTTCGAGGTCCTTGGTCGCCGTACCGAGGAGAAGGCTCAGGCGGCTCGGGATTCCCCGAAGGTACCAAATGTGGACGACCGGGGCCGCCAGTTCGATATGCCCCATCCTCTCGCGCCTGACACGGTTGTCCGTGACTTCGACGCCGCACCGGTCGCAGAGTATCCCCTTGTACTTCGGGCCGCTGCGCTTGTATTTTCCGCACGCGCACTCGTAGCTCCGCGTGGGACCGAATATCCTTTCGCAGAACAGCCCGTCTTTCTCGGGCCGAAGCGTACGGTAGTTGATCGTTTCGGGCTTTTTCACTTCACCACTGGAAAGCTCCCTGATCCGTTCCGTGCTTGCCAGCTTGATGCGCACTCCGACGATTTCGCGACGGCTCATCTACGCATCCTCCCCCTCGTCGGCCAAATCCTGTTCATCAGGACCTTCTTCCTCCTCGTAGGAGGAATCCATCTCTTTCGGGTCAACGAAAAGCATTTCCTCCGTGACGCCGCCGGCAGGCTGAGGAACGATGTCCTCCTCGGGCTCCAGGTCAATCACAGCCGGCCGTGGACGGGTAGCCCCCTGGACGACGACCTCCTCGTCCTCGTCCTCGAGGAGAACCTCTCCTACGGTCCCGTCGTCATACATGATCTCGACATCAAGCGCGAGTCCCTGCAATTCCTTGACAAGAACCCTGAAACTCTCCGTGCCGCCCGGGCGATCGATACGACGCTGGGAGGACGAATACCGGAGGACT
>CALBZH010000147.1 GCA_937889795.1 uncultured Syntrophobacteraceae bacterium
GGGAGATAATGCTCATAGAGGGCCTGACAGGCCGGCTCCGGCTCGCCCTGAAGTCGAGCATAGGCTCGCCCCATGACGCCCTGAAGCTCGGGGAATTCCCCCACCATGCCCGTCACCAGGTCCGCCTTGCACAGGTACGCGGCACGAAGGGCGGCGTCCAGGTGAGCCGGCGCGAGCCGCTCACCCAGCCACTGGGCCAAGGCCGTGAAGCGCTCCACCTTCTCCCAGCTGGTACCCAGCTTGGAATGGAACACCACCTGCTTGAGCTGCTCGGCGCGGTCTTCCAGGCGGACCTTCTGGTCTTCCTCGTAGTAGAAGCGGGCATCCTCGAGCCGCGCCCGCACCACCCGCGCATTCCCCGCCGCAACCACCGAAAAGTCGCGGGGCTTCGTGTTGGCGACGGTCACGAAGTACCGCAGCAGGTTGCCGTCCTGGCCCGTGATGGCGAAATAGCGCTGGTGCTTCTTGATGACCGTGATGAGCAGCTCCGGCGGGAGCGCCAGGAATTTTTCCTCGAATTCCCCGACCAGCGGCTGCGGGAATTCGACCAAGTGCGTGACTTCTTCGAGCAGTTCCTCATCTTCCAGGATCCGGCCGCCCACGCCTTTGGCCGCATCCTCGATCCCCTGCTTGACCAGCGCCTTGCGCTCGGCCGTGTCCACAATGACGTAATGCTGCTTAAGCGCTTCCTTGTGGCTCTGATAGCCAGCGATGGTCAGCCATTGGGGGCTCAGGAACCGGTGGCCAAAGGAGCGATTCGAGCTCTGGATGTCGCCGTACGTGAAGTCGAGTACGGTCTTTCCCAGCATCGCCGCGATGAAGAAGACGGGGCGCGTGAACGTGACGCTGAGTCCCCCCCAGCGCATGGACTTCGGAAAGGGGATGTGCGCGATGAAATCCGGGAGCATCTTTTCGAGGAGCTCCCGGGTGGGAAGCCCCGTCTCTTCCTTCAGGACGCACAGGTACTCCCCCTTGGGGGTTTGCTTGAAGGTGATGTCCTCGACCCTGACGCCCTGCCCCCTTGCAAATCCCTCGGCGGCCTTGGTCGGCCGCCCCTCGGCATCGAAACCGGCCTGTCTGGGTGGGCCCACCACCTCGATGGTGCAGGCTTCCTGGGCGGGAGCCACGTCCGGAATGCTCAGCACGAGCCGCCTCGGAGTCCCCGTCGTGAATGGCTCACCGTGCGCGATGCGATGCTCGTCCAGAAAACGCGTCATCTGGGCGGCCATGGCCGCCAAAGCGGGCTGTATGTACCCCGCGGGTATCTCTTCACTGCCGATCTCGAGGTAAAATGCTTCTCCCACGGTTTCCTCCATCACTGACCGTTAGTCCCATTTCTTGAGCAGCGGGAATCCCATCGTCTCACGCTGGTCCACATAAGCGTGCGCCACTAGCCGGGCCAGATTCCTCACCCGGGCGATGTAGTTGGTTCGTTCGGTGACGCTGATGGCGCCGCGGGCATCCAGCAGATTGAAGGCGTGCGAGCACTTGAGACAGTAGTCATAGCTGGGCAGAACGAGCCCGCGCTCGTTCATGCGCATCGATTCCTTCTCGTACATGCTGAAGAGCTGCAGGAGCATGTCCACGTCGGCTTCTTCGAAGTTGTAGTGGGACCATTCCACCTCGCCCTGGTGGTGGACGTCCCCATACGTCACATTGCCAACCCACTTGAGGTCATAAACGTTATTGACGCCCTGGAGATACATGGCGATGCGCTCGAGCCCGTAGGTGAGCTCCACGCTCACGGGGCTCAGGGCGATGCCGCCCACCTGCTGAAAGTAGGTGAACTGCGTGATCTCCATGCCGTCCAGCCAGACTTCCCAGCCGAGCCCGGAAGCCCCAAGGGTGGGGGATTCCCAGTCGTCTTCCACGAAACGGATATCGTGATCGAGGGGGTCGATTCCCAGGTTTTTCATGCTCTCCAGGTAAAGCCCCTGGGAATCTGGGGGCGAGGGTTTGAGGATAACCTGGTATTGGTAGTAATGCTGCAGGCGGTTGGGGTTCTCCCCGTAACGGCCATCGGTCGGGCGCCGGGACGGCTCGACGTAAGCCACGTTGTAGGGCTCGGGTCCGAGGACCCGCAGGAAAGTCGCTGGGTTGAAGGTCCCTGCTCCCACTTCCAGATCGTAGGGCTGCTGAATCACGCATCCCCGGTCGGACCAGAATTTGTTCAGCGCAAGGATCAGTTCCTGAAACGTCATGGGCGGCTCCTTGTTCACTCTAATCGACATCGGACTTCCCGGCGGGGCGCACCATGCGCGGGATCCCGCGGAAATGCCTCGAAAGAAACGGCTAAGGCAGCCAGAGATCAGGCTATTTGTGCTGCGGCGAAGAAGGCCGGAACCGAGCTCACAGTAAGATTGGTGCAAAATAGCTACAGAATTCGGCTATAGACGTTGGCTCTCGATCTTGTCAAGGTGAAAAAGAGATCGGAAGAGCACACGTCTGAACTCCAGTCACGAGTGGATATC
>CALBZH010000148.1 GCA_937889795.1 uncultured Syntrophobacteraceae bacterium
GATATCCACTCGTGACTGGAGTTCAGACGTGTGCTCTTCCGATCTCATTCCCGAACAGACCGGGCCGCGCCTCCAGTTCCAGCGCGCGAGGCTGGCGGGTCTCCTGGAAGAGCTGGGTCCATGCGTGCTGGCGAGAAAACCGAAACTGTGCGAGCCGGTTCTCGATCGAATTCTGGAGATGGAGTTGGCGGAGCCTTTCGAAGACGACGTGAAGCGGCTGGTGGCTCAAATCAAAGGGTACCGCTACAAGGAGGCCGCTGCCACGCTCGAGGCGCTCGTCGCAAGGCTGCACTCCTTCAGGCCGCAGCCGGAGGAATGAGCGGATGAAAAAGGGTACCATCATGATCGTGGATGATGTCGAAGCCGAAGTCGACATCCTGGTTGACATCCTGCACAAGGACTACGAAGTCTGCGTCGCCATGGACGGTCAAAGCGCCCTGGAAGCAGCCGAAGAGTTCTTCCCGGACCTGATTCTCCTCGACATCGTCATGCCAGGAATCGATGGCTACGAAGTCTGTCGCCGCCTGAAGGCCAATGCCCGAACGCGCGACATCCCGGTCATCTTCGTGACGGTTTTGAGCGAAGAAGGCCACGAGACGACCGGCCTTGAGCTCGGAGCTCTGGATTACATCACCAAGCCGTTCAATCGGGAGATCGTCCTTGCCCGGGTCCGCAATCACATGAATCTCCTCGAGGCCATCCGTCTGAAAGAGGATGTCGCTCGCATCATCAGCCACGACATGCGTAATGAGCTGGGTACCGTCATCGGCTATCCGGAGGTGCTCCTGAGGGACAGGTCCTTGCCGGAGGAGCGCCGAAGCATGATCGAGAAGATTCGCAATTCGGGGTACAACCTTCTGGCGATGATCAATCTCGGCCTTCATATGCACAAAATGGAGCGAGCCGAATACTGCTTCGTGCCCGTCGAGGTAGATGTGATTGCGGTGATCAGGAGTGTGCTGGACCACAAGGAAGCCCTCTTCCAATCCAGGTCCGTCGCTGTCACGCTCACTTATATTGGTCGACCGGTCGAGGATGGGGTTCGTCTCACCGTGCGAGGGGAGGACATCCTCCTTTATTCCATGCTCTCCAACCTGATCATCAATGCCTTGGAAGCCTCGCCGGTTGGCGGAGTGGTGGCCATCGACCTCAAGGGAAACACCGGGGCCACCATCGCGATCCACAACGAAGGGGTTGTGCCCGAGGAAGTCAGAGGGCGTTTCTTCGGCAAATACGTCACGGCGGGAAAGCCCGCGGGGACTGGCCTCGGAGCTTACTCGGCACGGCTCATGGCAAAGACTCTCGGCGGCACAATCGACATGAAAACCGCGGAAGATCACGGGACCACGGTCACAATCCGCCTGCCCCGCTGATTGGATGCGCGAAAGCGGATCGGGCGGTCCATTTTCTTGGCAAGGGCTAAAGGATCGCTGGGGCGTGGCTAGATCGATCGGGAAAAAATGCCGAATCCCGGCCTGGCCGGAGTGAGTAACGCCCACTGCGTCACGAGCGCTCACCCGTGACTGAGGACGTCAGACCGTTGGCTATAACCACGGCTGTGGCGGTTTTGCGGTCACAGTAGGCCAATCCCGTATGATCATTTCTCCGATCCGTTTGGCGCGCTCGGAGAAGAGGGCGACCCGCTCCCATTCCCTGATAACGCGATGGTCAACGGCCGAGCGCATGCGAGGTCCGCTGCACCAACCGATTGGCTGCATGTTTTTTGCGTATTCTCCGTGCGGCACTGGAGTCTGCCAATGCCAAACAGGCGCGCCGGAGTTGATCGAGCTGCTTCAAACGCAGGGTGACAGCGGAAGGGCTCATGTCAATCTTCATCGATGATGCTCCTCAGGTACTCGATATCATCTCGATCCTGGCCACTGCTGCGGAAGGATTTCAGGGTGATCAGGCCCTCCGGCGAGACCACGCTGAGGCTGCCGCCTTCCCATTCCACCCTCAGGCGGCTCTCCCACACCTGGTGTGTCTCCGCAGTCACGATGAGAAGGTCCAAGACAAGCTCCTCGGTTGAAACCGCATCGATCTTGCACAGTCGATAGATCTGAACCTTTCCATCATGGAAATCCATCGGCGCACCACTGAGTATGAACCCAAGGTCTTCGACCGCACGTTTGGTCCGAAAGAGTGTGCCGAGCTCGATCATGATGTCGATGTCAAGCGTGGCTCTGGGCATGGCATAGATGGCCATGGCAAGGCCACCGCAAAGAGCATACTCGATCCCTTCCGAATCAAGCTTGGCCGTCAGGTTCTTCAGTTCCTCTAAAAGGTCCATCCAACCATCCCCCTGTCATCGTGGACAAGCCAACGCCGATCTAAGCGGCTCGAACCACGCGGCCAAGAGACTGGTGAATGCCCCAATGATTCGCCCGCGTGGTTTCGTGTCCGCCTTGAAGCTTTGGTGTACGCCCGGCATGGGCGTGAACTTATGGGGTGCAAGTCCCCTGTACGTGAAT